>JAFVRL010000421.1 GCA_017504325.1 Lentisphaeria bacterium
AACATTCAAATGCGCTTTTCTGCGCTGCATCTCCTTCTGATAAAGCAAATTGGCTTTCAACCGCTCAAATACCACAAGACTGCCGCCCATTGTACTCATATCGGCTCTGGTCAGTTCCAGTTCCTCCCTGTCCCTGTTTACGGCAACGGCACTGCGTTTCAGAGAAAAATCCAGCAAAGGACTGTTACAGGCAAGCAGTTTATCTCCGGCATCCACCTTCAAAGGCTCTTCCTCCAGTCTTTCAGAAGCAAATGCCCCTTCCTCCACGATCACAAGATTTTTTTCTTCCGGCACGATCTCACAGGGCAGATCCAGCGACCAGGGCAGCGGAATAAAAAAGATGAGAATAACTCCGGCAAGTAACAGAATGGAAACAGCAGATTTTGCAAAAGAGACTTTTTTCCTGTTGACGGCAAGAACCCGCAGTTCTTTCCATACCGGAATAAGGATCATAGTATAGAGTTCCATAAACATGAGAAATATGGCAAGGGGTTTGGCAAAGGTAAACTGGAAATAGACAAGAAGGATGATGGAGGTGTAAAGAAAGATCCTGTAAATAAATGCGGAAACGCCGAAAAAGTAAAGAGCCGTCCCGGAACAATCCCCGGCATCGGGCCAGCTGCCGATCCCCAGAAACAGTTTCCGGTTGACCGCTTTCAGATATTCGGTGGAACGGCTCATCAGGTTCTCGATATTCAATATGTCCGTAAGGATATAATATCCGTCGTAACGGATAAAGGGATTACCGTTTACAAGCAGAGTACCCAATGTACTTACAGCAAAAAGATAAAACATGGTGGATTTCAGAGGACCGGGAGAAGCATAGACCCATACGGTTGCAGCAAGTCCGCCGAAAATAAGTTCACTGATGATCCCGGCACTGTCACAAAGCAGCCTCTGTTTCCGTGGCAGCCGCCAGGTATCCGTCAGATCCACAAAAAGTCTGGGGTAGAATACGATGAAACTCACCCCCATGGCACGCACCCTCGCCCCGAATGACTTTGCAGTAAACCCGTGGGAAAGTTCATGCACGCTCTTGGTTACAAGAAGTGCCCAGAAATAGTTGACAAGCCCCGTCCAGGAAAGAGAGTTGAGAAACGCTGCACACGCTTCGTTCCATTGCCGTACAACAAGAATGTAACCAAGCAGGGCAAAAAGAGAAAGGATAAGGACGGTATAACGGTTGAATATGAGCTTTGCTCCGGGAAGAGCAGAGGTGAAGAATCCATCCGGGTAAATGGGCGGAAGCCGGAAAAACAGGTACATGGAGGCAAGACGCATAAGAAAACTGTCTTTCATCAATTTTCTGTGTGCTGCATACTTTTTATCCACTCTGCCGTATTCCGGAACAAAAAGAGAGTTCTGATCCATAAAGGAAACGATCTCCAGAAGTTCCTCTTTTTCCAGCGGAATACCGGCATCATTGCTCCGTTGCAGAAAGGCGGAAAGTTCATAGGAACGGTCCATGAGCCGCATGACATTACAGGTATGGAGAGAAAGTTTGAAATATACTTCTGAAAGAGGATCGTAAAGCATCGGGGTATCCCCGTGTTTGCCCGGAGGAATAAACTGCAGATCACTCCGGACAACTCCAACTGTGATCTCTTTTCCCTTTCCGGCAGCACTTTTTTCATTGAGAGCAGCCCCGTTATCCTTCTGTTCCGTATTGCCGGCTTCTGCCGTTTTTTCCCGGATCTCTTTTTCCATAACCGCCTCAAATCCCCCGCCACCAGAGAACAGCTCCCCGGAAGAGGTAATACCCCAGTTTCACTTTTTCCCCCTGCACGCGGGCGATCCCCCGCATACCGTAACGGAGACGGGATATATCTGTAAGCATCTTTGCTTTCACATGATAGCTGTATATATTGCTTTCTGTCAGTTCCGGATAAAAACGGGAGGAGAGGATCTCCACCTTGATGGGTTCTTCAGGTCTGGTGTGAAGGAAAAGGACGATTTGCGGAGTTCCGGAAAGAACGGAGGCATCTTTTTCGTTTACCATGATTTCGGCAATCATATCTTTCTCCGAGAGAAGTTCAAACTGTTTCTCCCCCAGATGCAACGCTCTTCCGGAGAGAGAATCGGCACTGCCGCCGGCAAGGGCAAGGATTCCGTCTGCCGGAGCTTTCACGATACTGTTTTCCAGATACCATTTTGCCTCTTCAATAGCGATGGCGGCCTGCTGGCTTTTATATTTCAGCACTTTGAGACGCCCCAGCTTTTCCCTGTTGGTGAATGCGTCTTTGGATTCGGTTTCATATTGTGCCTCCGCCTCCCGTTTCTGGGCAATGGAAGAGGCAAGAAGATATTTCATGCGTTCCGTATCGTATTCCAGGATCTTATCCCCTTTGCGGATGCGGTCACCGTCATTGAAATAACACTTCCTCACAATACAGTCGAACCAGGCATAAGAAGCATGTACCGTACGGGATTTCACTACAAATTCGGCAGACACGGTATGTTCCACATTTACAGTGAAAAGGGCTATAAGAAAAACGATGAGAAGAGCAAGAAGCACCTTTCCGAAAGTAAGTTTTTTAAAGTAGCCGGTGAACTGCCGGGAATAACCGGATGCCGCATGACTCCATAATGCATTACCGAAATCCCCGGCAAGCAGGGAGAGTGTGGCATTGATATGTCTGGGAACCTCTCCCTTATACTCCATGATCCACAGGAAAGGCTCCCGGATGCTCCGGGAATTGCGGGGGGAACGCAGTGGAACGACAGCCAAAGCATTCATCTCTGAAAAAATATGCTCCATCACATGCGGGATCTTTTCACAAAGCAGAGAATACAACTCATTCTCCTTTTCCAGAATGACACAGGAGGCGTCTTCCGGAAGAAGCGGAAGAAGTGCTGTCGAAAGTTTTTTCATATTGACAGCATATTCCGTATGGGTGTTCATTGCAGAAAGGGCGTATTGCGCAACAAGAGAACCTTTCCCGCTCTGCATGTCCAGCAGAACGGAACGGTCAAATTGCAGAAGCACTCTGGTATTGTTTACGATATGGACTCCCAGGGATGCAAGATCCTGACGGGCAAATGCGTCTCTGGTAAGATGCATAATGGCACCGAAAGTACGCAACTTCTGTTTGAGTTCAATATTTTCCTGTTGTACGGATGCTGCCATGATCTATTTTCCGATCTTTACAAGGGTTCCGGACATACCCGCTTTCATCTGATGATCTCTGTTTTCCAGAAGAACACGGATCTCGAAAGTCTCACTGCGGTGGTCAGCTCTTCCGGCGATTTCAAATACCGTTCCGGTGACCTCGCCGCCTGTTTCATTGATCCGGACGGTAACTTTATCCCCTCTGCGGGTGGAGGCAAGTTTATTCGTGGGCAGATTCATCACCGCAAGAAGCCGGGTATCATCAATGATCCCCAGGATCGGCTGGGATCCCTTCACCGTTTCAAAATTTCTGGCAAGGAGTGTTTCCACGGTTCCGTCAAAAGGAGCTTTCACCGTACAGAAAGCCAGATTGCGTTTGGCATCGTTCAAGGCTGCCATAGCCCCCTGCAAACGGATTTTGGCAAGATCCGCTTCAAAAACGGAGCGTTTCACTTCTATGTCACTTTGCAAACCATCGGCATAAAGGCGTTTGTTGTCCTGTGCCTTCTGTTCTGTGAATCTGATATTCAATTCCGCCTCTTTTACAGAGGCCTCCGCTTTGAGAAGTTCATCCCGGTATTTGCGTTCATCCAGTTTGACCAGCACATCCTCTTTTTTGAACCGTTCCCCCTGCCGGAACTCCTGGGAAATGATCGTCCCTTCGATCTGGGTGGCAAGAACCGCCTCGCGGAAAGGGAAAAGAACCACTTTGACCGGCAGGGAATCCAGTGAATCCACTGCATGAAGAGAAAAGGAAAAGACGGTCAAAAGCAGAAAAAGCAATATGGAAAAACGCGTATTCTGTAATATAAATTTCATCTTCTGTCCTGTTTTTTATATCTGGCTGCCGGTTTCTCTCCGGAAATATTTGATAAATGCTGCCGGAAGGACTATATTATTATGAAAGACCACAACAATACACTACCGCAGGAACTCACATGTATTACAATAGCACTTCTCCGTTACTTTTCAACTCCGGGAGAGAAAAATCTGCCGGAAAAGATCTTGAAAAAACTCCTTCCTCCGGCAAAGCAGACCAAGATCACTTTTACAAACTGGTCTTTTCCTACAACGGGACAGAATATGCCGGCTGGCAGCGGCAGAAATGCTGCCGGAATACCGTTCAGGAAACGATGGAGGAGATCCTGCGCAATATTTTCAACAGAAAAGATCTCGTCCTCACCGGATGCGGCAGAACCGATACAGGTGTACACGCTCTGGGAATGACCGCTTCTTTTCATGTGGACTCAAAGATCCCGCCGGAAGAACTTAAACGCTGTCTCAATAAACGCGTCCCCCACGATATCCTCGTACATGAAGTGGAAGAAAGACCCTTTTTCAATGCCCATGAAGAAGCAAAAGGCAAGTCCTATGTTTATACGGTAAAGCTTGGCAATTATGCCATTTTTCTCCCGGATACCTGCTGGTGCTGGCTGGAAAAGGGCAACCTTGATGCCGTAAAAACAGCTCTGAAAGCAACCGCCGGGACACATGATTTCCGGAATTTTTCCGGCAGACCCGCCCCGGACAGCAGAAGAACGGTCTTCCGGGCGGAATTTTACGATTTTTCCCCGGTGATCTGCTTTTATTTTTCCGGCAGCGGTTTTCTGCATAAAATGGTACGCCGCCTGGTGGGGGGCTTGCATGAAGTCTATACGGAGAAAATCACACCGGAAGAGTATATCCGGGCACTGCATGACCCTGAATTCCATAAAGTACAGGAAGTGGCACCGCCCAAAGGACTTTTTCTCAAAAAAGTCTTCTACTCTCCGGAAGAATGGAAAGAGGACGAACTGAAAGAGCCGCCATTTTTTTACTGAAAAAAACAAATTCAAAAATCCATTTCCGGATCAGTAAAAGCGATGGAAGAAAAACTGGAAGCCGGATAGAAAGAGGCTTCCACCTTCCATTCTTTTTTTTCTGTACTTCTGCTGCGTATCTCTTCCAGAAGAAGTCCCACAGCACTCTTTGCAGCAAGAGGAATATCGGTAATGGTGGCACACAAAAGATTTTTATGGATACTTTCCCCGTTCCAGTAACCGCAGATGGAACCTACATCCGGGTGATAACCGCCGTTTTCCCTGTCCGTACCCTGTTCCCGGTCAAGATACCGGAAAAAAAGAGAGGTTGTGAGATGTCCATTAATGACGACTGCCGGATATTTTTTCTCCATGAGAAATCTTATACACTGCCGTCTCTCCTCTCTTGTTGCTGTACGGCATGGCAGAAGCTCCGTTTCCAGAGAGTATTGACTGAAAACTTTTACAAATGTCTCCGCCTTTGTTTCCGCCGTATCAAAAACACCCCATACTTTTCTGTGTCCTCTGTTCCGCATGATCTCTGCCGTTTTCCGCATACCTTTTTCAATATCATGCCGGACAGTATGTCTGATGCCTTTTCCGGAAAGTTCAAAATAGACACAGGGACAACTCCTGCTGCCCTTTTCCGGCAGCGGAACACAGCTTATGATCCCATCCAGCCAGTTTTGCGGGATCTCCGGAGAGGAAGTGACAAGTACCTGATAACCGTTCTTACCGGCTTCCGCAAGAATGTGTTCCGCAAGAAAAGAAAAATAATTATTGGAGAGAAGCGGTATCACAAGTCCGATCATACGGCTGCTGCCGCTTTTCAGAGCCCTGCCCAGTGGTGACGGCGTATATTCCAATATTCTGACAGCCTCCATGATCCGGCTTTTTGTTTCCGGAGAGATCCTCTCCGCCAGAGGATGACCGTTGAGGCAGAGAGAAACACAGCCGGGGGTCACCCCGGCCTTTTCCGCCACCATTTTCAAAGTCACTCTTGTATTGCTCTTTCTTCCGTGCATTTTTCTTCTCCCTGCCTCCATTAAAATAGCACTTTTTTCCTGCCGTTTCAATATGACAGAAAGGTTTTTTCCCGGAAAAGAGCATTTTTCCGCAAGAAGCCTTGCTGCACACTGGAAAGAAATCAGCCATATTTCAGCACACATTCATTTGAAAAAAGGTCATTTACGGTGTAAATTATAATGGGTTTGAAAGTGTGAAAAAGTAAAGAAAAAAAGAAAGAAGAGGTCTATATTGAAAAATATCCGTAATTTCTCCATTATCGCCCACATCGACCATGGAAAATCCACACTGGCGGACAGACTTCTGGAAGCTACCGGAACCATCCAGAAACGGGATCTTATCCATGCCCAGCTCCTGGATGCCATGGATCTGGAACAGGAAAGAGGTATCACCATCAAGTCCCATCCGGTAAGGATGAAATATACTGCAAAAGACGGTGTGGAATATGAACTCAATCTTATCGACACTCCCGGTCACGTGGACTTTTCCTATGAAGTGAGCCGTTCCCTTGCCGCCTGTGAAGGGGCTTTGCTGCTGATCGATGCCACACAGGGCGTACAGGCACAGACCGTTGCCAATGTGAATCTTGCTTTCCGGCATGATCTGAAAGTCATTCCTCTTATCAACAAGATCGACCTTCCGGCGGCAGATGTGCCTTTGTGTCTGGAACAGCTGGAAGAGATCCTTGCCATTCCCAGGGAGGAAGCTCTCCTTGTTTCCGCCAAAGACGGTACAGGAGTACCGGAAGTATTGGAAGGTATTGTGGAAAGAGTCCCGGCTCCCGCCGACACTTCAGAAAAAGGGGACAATGCTCTTATCTTCGACTCTCTCTATGATGCCTACCGGGGCGTGGTCATCTACGCCCGTGTGTTCAACGGCTCCTTCAAAGCCGGGGACAAAATGCGTCTTTTGAGCAACTCTCTGGAATCGGAGATCAAGGAAGTGGGTGTATTCACGCCCAATATGAAGGCACAGAAAACTCTGGAAGCAGGTTCCGTGGGGTACATCATCCCCAACATCAAAACCCCTTCCGATACCAAAATCGGCGATACTATAACCAATGTGAAAAATCCCTGTTCCGAACCTCTTGCCGGATTCCGGGAAAGCCGTCCCATGGTGTTCAGCGGGATCTATCCCATTGATACTGCCGACTATGAACAGCTGAAATTTTCCATGGCAAAACTGCAGCTCAACGACCCGGCATTCGTCTATCAGGGGGAAACTTCCGCCGCACTGGGATTCGGGTTCCGCTGCGGATTTCTGGGATTGCTCCACATGGAGATCATTCAGGAAAGACTGCGCCGGGAATACAATATGGATATCATTGCCACCTATCCCAGCGTGATCTACCATGTGTATCTCAATGACGGAAGCATGATCAATGTGGACAACCCTGTTCATCTTCCCGATCCCACAAAGATCGACCATATCGAAGAACCCATGATCAATGCCAAAATCATGTCCCCCACCACCTATATCGGGGAGATCATGAATCTTATCATGCAGAAACGCGGTCTTTGCACCAATACGGAAAATGTGGATGCCAAACATGTGATCCTTACCGCCTTCATCCCCATGCATGAGATCCTCATCGACTTCCATGATAAACTCAAATCCATTACCCGCGGTTACGGAAGTATGGATTATGAGCCTGCCGGATATCAGGAAGGGAAACTCATCAAGCTGGATATGCTTGTCAACGGGGAAAGCGTGGATGCCTTCTCCACCATCGTCCATGCCGATCACGCCTACAACCGGGGCAGGATGCTTGCGGAAAGACTGGCAAAAGCTATTCCGCCCCACATGTTCCAGATCGCCATTCAGGCAGCTATCGGCGGCAAAGTCATTGCCCGTGAAACAGTGCGTGCCTACCGTAAAAACGTTCTTGCCAAATGTTACGGAGGGGATATAACCCGTAAGAGAAAACTTCTGGAAAAACAGAAGGAAGGGAAGAAACGCATGAAAGAGATCGGAAATGTGAATATCCCGCAGGAAGTCTTTGT
>JAFVRL010000422.1 GCA_017504325.1 Lentisphaeria bacterium
AGAAAGGTGCAAAGTAAAATATAAAGATCTGAAGATCTTTACAGGGGGAAGGGATATATGCTTAAAAATTTTTCTTTACTTATTCTTTTGATTTGCTGTATATTCCTTTCTCCTGCGGTATCCGCCCTTGATTTGATAAAGGATGGAATCGTAAAAGCGGAGATCCTTTGTGATGATCCCGGTGATCCGGTAAAAAAACTTGCCGCCGGGGAATTGCAGAAATATCTCTTCCTTCTTACCGGAAAAGAGTTTACTGTTACGGAAAAACCGACAGAAAAGTTTCCGGTAAAGATTTTTATGGGGGAAAGCATTTATACAAAAGCATTGTCTTACAAAATGCCTTCCTTCCGGAAAAGTGCCTTTGATATTGTCATTGGAAAAGAGTACATTATTCTAAATGGACCCTCTTTTATCAAACGGCAGAAGAAAGAAAATTTTTCTCCTGCCGGAAAAAAAGAAAAAACTCTTTTTCCCTTTGAAGGATCCTGTATTCCACACCGGGAACTTAAACTTGCCTCTTCCGATGATCCCGGAATATTTTATGCAGTAAATGCTTTTCTGGAAATGCTGGGGATCCGGTTCTATGCTCCGGGCATGGAAAATACTTTTCTTCCGGAAATAAAAAATACTCTGAAACTCCCTGAAGGACGGATCACAAAGGAAAGCAGTTATGCCGTTCGGGAATATTTATATGCCAACGGGGAAAATTTTGATAAGGAAACTTTTCTGTGGCTGAAACATTTGAGAGCCGGTAGTTCCGTTATTGAAAAAGAAGTACAGAAAAATTTTTTGGCAGTAAATGCTCCTGCTTATTATCTGCGTCCCCATTTGCAAAGAAGATTGTTTCAGCAATCGGAAAGAATTTTGCGGAAGAATGGTAAAAAATTTATTCACCGGGAGTTCTGGCATATACCGGATATGGAAGAAAGTATAAAATATTTTGAGTATCCTTTACATGTCCTGCCGGAAATCCGTAAAAAGCAGCAGAAATATTTTTCCGGTTTCCAGATGCTTCTTTCTTCAGGGAAAGAAAAAACTTCCCTGCAGGATCTGCCGTTGCGGTCGCTGATGATCTATATCAACAGTAAATTATTATGGGATACCAATAGTTGTGTGGAAAAAATATTGGAAGAATATTGCCGCAATATGTATGGGGAAGCAGCCCCGGAAATGTTTGCTTTTTATAAATTTGCCGCATCAGTATGGGAAAGGAGACAATCGCGGGCTATGGTAGAAAAGGATCATTTTGTAAACAATAAAGATTTGGCAAGATTTGCTTCCATACTTGCCGGAGCAAAGAATCGGGCTTGCGGCAGAAAAGAGATCCTGGATAGAATAGAACTTCTGGAACAATATCTGCCGCAGCTGTCCCGCCAGATGCTTGTTACGCCGGAAGGTGAGTATCAGCAGTGTTCTATTTTACCCAATGGCAGTATTGTTGATGCTGATGAGAAAAAATATAAGAAAAAAGCATGGAAGATCACCGAAGATACACAGGTATTTTTTGCCGTAACAGAGAGCCGGAAAGAACTGTTTGTCCTTCTGAAATGTAAAAATCAAATTCCGGAAGGAAAGAAATTTCTTTTTGCCGTCAATACGCCGTTTTTCAGTCATTTTGAAGTTACCCTGGATCAGAAAGGCAATGTGGATGCACTTACAAGAGATCCTGAAATTTCGTATGGGACAGGAATTCCGGAAGGTTTCTGCAACAATCTTCCTGTGAAGAAAGTGGAAAAGAATGGTTATACATTTTTTGAATTTGTATTTCCCGCCCTTCATCTCGGCAGAGGCCCGACAGAAAAATATCCCTGGGGGATATGGACGTCTTTTATCGGTAAAGAGGATAAAACGGCGGGAAAACTTCCTTTGAAAAAGGAATGGAAAAGACTTGTTGCGGAAAAGTGTGGACAGTAAAGGCAGAAAATTGGATGCTTTCAATGTTCGGGTCGTAACACCTGAAAAATTTAATGAACCGCAGGCATATATCATACGGAAGACCAATGCCGAAGATTTTCTTTCTTCCCCCTGGGATGGAGACGTATGGGGGAAGGCAAATACGGCGGAACTTGCTGTAAAACGATTTAAGGCCGGAGCTGATGAAAATACATTCTGTTCAAAGGTTTCTGTAAAAATGCTGCACGATGGTAAAAATATTTACGGACTTTTTAAAGTGGATGATAAATATGTAAAGGCAGTATGTACAAAAGATCAAGGTGCGACCTGTCTGGATTCCTGTGTGGAAATCTTTCTCCGGCCGCAGGGGAGGGGGTCTTACTATAATTTTGAGTTTAACTGTATTGGAAAACTGTTATGCTGGGAGATGGAAGATTATTGGAGAAGACTTTTTGATCCGCTTACGGAAAAGGAGTTGAAAAGCATACAGCGGTACCATACGTTGAAAGGGGTTATTTCTTCTGAGATCAAAGAAGATACCCGATGGTTTTTAGGATTTTGTATTCCTGCTGAAATTTTTGTAAAAAGGAATCATATTTCCCTGCCGCTTTCCGGTCAGATCTGGACAGGGGCATTTATGAAATGTGCCCAGGGAACAAGCAATACAACGGGCTTGACCTGGAAGAAGATGGAAACATTCCATTGGCCTGCTGATTTCGGTTTATTTATTTTTGAATAACAAGAAATAAATGATTGAGTCGCAGAGTGAGTAAAAAAATATTTTACGGTAAAATATTTTTTAATATTCTCATTGAATCCCGAAAAACTTTTTCTCTCCCTCCCAATCAGCAGGAAAACTCCTGTTTACGATCCGTAATGTTATATGATTTGGTAAAGCCCCAATGATGACAAGATGAATGATCTCCGGGGAGAGTAACGCTAATTGGAGGGTATGAGAAACTCTTGCTCTGTCCCGACCAAGATGTGCCGCAAGTTCCGTAACATTCTTAAACATCCCTTCATCGATCCATTGCTGCCATTGTATTCCATCAGGTGAGGGCTTTGCGGAAAGGTGAAGCAAAGACTCCGGACAGCACAAGCCAACATGTTTACATTGGTGTTCAAGCATTTACAGCCAGACAAATCGCCAACATCGCGCGGATTTTTTACAAGCAGGAAGAGCTGATTTTGAAAGCCGCCGG
>JAFVRL010000423.1 GCA_017504325.1 Lentisphaeria bacterium
CATTTTTTATACAAACAACACACAAATACAATAACACATTTTTGTGTTTTTTCAATATCTTTTACCAACAGAAAGGCTTTTTTCCGGGAGATTCAGCCGGTAAACGGCTTTTCAGTCGTCCATAAAACGGTCTCTGCTTTGTGTTTCCTCAAATTCTGACCGGAAAAGAGTTCCGGAAGGATTGCATTTCGGACAGTTGACCTTTTTGCCTGCAATATGGGCAAGAAGAACAGGAAGAAACAGATACATCCTCATATCCGCCTGCGCCAGAGGCAAAAGAAAAATAATGACGGAAGCAATATAAAAGTAAGGGGAAAAGAAGATCGCCGCAAGGATACACAGCAACGCCGGAAGAAGGTAATATCTTCCGGGATGGAGAAAGATCCGTACGATCCCTTTTCCTGTAAGACATTTTGTATTGTGGCAATAAGGACAATCCATAACAAATATCACTCCATCCGGCGGATTATTTTTCTTCAGGCTGTAAAATATTGATCTGGGGACCTACTTTGAAGGTACAGCTTTGCACATCTTCCGGGACGATGGGAACGATCTCCAGCGGGAAATTGGAATCCACCCTTACAGTAAGTTCCTGTTTGTCATCCAGTATCCATTCCACAAAGATCTGCTGGGAACCGCTTGTGACTTTTCCTTTTGCCTGCTGAACACAATGACAGGCAGGATTGAAATAAAGTTGTTTTCTGCCGGCAGATGCAGGACGCAGCCCCAGAACTTCCCGGATCAGACAGTTACCGGCGATCAGCGGAAAGACAAGGAGATTTTCGTATGTGGGGATCTTTTCATACAGTTTGTTGTATTCCGCAGAACAGCGGATGACTTCCAATGCTTCTTTCTGAAGATCACAG
This sequence comes from Lentisphaeria bacterium, assembly GCA_017504325.1. Lineage (GTDB taxonomy): Bacteria > Verrucomicrobiota > Lentisphaeria > Victivallales > UBA1829 > RGIG5327. Next base: position 867 of record JAFVRL010000423.1, read on the forward strand.
GCACAAAGGGTATCCAGAAGAAAACCCAAAATGCGGCTGTTGCTGAATCTGCCGGGCTCTTCCTTCAGAGTGAACAGGATCTTATCCAGTATGGATTGTTGTGCCTCCACCGGGACAAGTCCACCGTAGAGGGCAAGGATATTGCTTTCCAGTGAACAGCTTTCCGATTTGAGTCCGTGCAGGCAGTTATCTGCAAAAAGTCCTTTTTCTTCATCGAAAGCAAGACTTTGAAGGGCATTGGCTATAAAAACGGCTTTCTGACGGCATTCATCCGCTTTTTCATTTTTTCCGGCGGCAAGAAAAAGTTTTTCCGCCCGGAGCAGCGCGCGGCAGTAAAGGGCATTGAGAGCAGTGAAAACCCCCTGCTCATCCATGTTGCCTGAATCATTGAGAAATTCTGTTTTGCCGAAGATCTCCGTGGAAAGCATTCCATTGTTTTTTGCGGAGGAAATACTGAAAAGATCAAGGAGTCTTTCCAGTACCGGGAGCATGGAGCGGAGGAAATCCAGATCGCCGCCTGTCATAAAATGTTCTCTCAACCACAGGATCCAGCAAAGGGCACTGTCCGGTGTAAATGTATGGATGCCGGAGGGGGCTATGGCAGGGATCATCCCGTTGGGGAGCTGGGCATTGGCGAATTGTTCCAGTGCATTCTTTACCGGCGGGGTTTCGCCGAAGAAACTGTAAATGGCTCTTGAGTAAATGTAACATTCCGGCAGACTCTGACAGCATCTTCCCGCAGGATTGTCGATGATATTGGTCTTTATGCACTGACTGCTGCACAACAATGTTTTCGCCCAGACCTCTTCCAGAAGGGGATCGGAACAGTGAAAATCAATATCTGTAACCGTATCGGCACAGCAGGAACAGAAGGAGCCCCGCAGAAAAATACGGCTGGATGCTTTTCTCACCGTGACCATGATATATCTTGCTCCTGTGGGAGTGAATCTCTGCCAGATGTCCTGTTCTTTTTTACCCGAAAGGATGAGGGTATCCGTTTTTCTTCCCATGGGACCTACTGAACGGATACGGTTTTCTGCAAAATGGATCCCGGGGGTGATGTCAATAATATCTCCTGCGGAACCGTTCAGCTCAAAACGGGGGAATCCATACATGAGCTGTCCCAGATCATATATTGCATACTCCCCTTCCCGGAGAACATTTTTATTTACAGCGGAATCTGCCGCCATCGGGATAAGTTCTTTGTGTTCACCGTCATCCGCAAGAAGTACACTGGAACGGTACAGGGCATAGGGGGTGAAAGTGCAGCTGTGCAGAAGGGTGGAGACATCATTGATCTCCTGCGGCAGAGTACAGCATACGGTCCGGGTGCTTTCTGCAATATCGCCGGTACTGGGCATGACAAAGGCAAAAGGTAATTGCAGCGGTCCGGCAAGACTCCAGCCTTGAGGGGAAGCTGTTTCCGGTTTGCTGTAAAAAAGAAATCTGCCTTTTTTCTGACCGGGGAACAGAAGAAAGGCTCCCATGGAATGGGGCTGGGTATCCTGAACGAGTACCAGTTTATTCCAGCCTTTTTTCAGATGGAGTGCCGCCGTCTGCAAAAGACTGTCGCCGGCTTTGAAACTTTCGCTGTTTTCAATGACCGGGGGTTTTGTTGCGCAATTTGTATTGCGGAAAATCTCCAGATCATTGCCGTACAGGATGCAGGGATCATCGGAGGAGATCACAAGATCCGTATCAAATTCTTCCTCCGTCAAAATATAGGTAGAGGCAGCATAAGTGCCTCCGGAAAATCCCGGAAGAGAGGCGCAGGAGAGAGCAATATACGGCATCTCCTCCTGGAAAAATCCGGCAAGAACAGGTGTTTGCATACCGGTTTCATCCCACACAAGAAGCTGATTTTCAGAGACCTTCAAGTTGGCGGGATCATTCAGAAAATCCCGTATCTTCTCCGGAGAGATCCAGGAACTGTCGTCAAAACCTGCTGTATGCCAGGCAGCCGGCATACCGGCAAGATCCTGCTGCAAAGTGGCTCCCAGCGCAACATGGCACATAGGGGGATTTCTGCGGCAGCAATCTGCTTCCAGAATTTTCCAGAAAGCATTTGTCCAGAGTACGGGAGCATTATTGAGATCAAGCTGACACCAGATCCCGGGTTCACCGGGTGCGGTAAAACACGTATTGACCAGGGGCAGATGGGTTTCTATGGCAATACAATTCATGCCCACATCAAGGTACTGGGCAACATCATAGTGGTCTATCCTGCAATCTTTTGAACCGGACATGCCCTGTCCGTAACCGATATGGCAGCCGTTGATGTAAAGATGGTAGCCCGGAACTGCAGAGATCCACAGATCTGCAAAAGAGATCATGGAATCCAGTGAAAATTCCTTACGGAGAAAAACATAGGATTCCCGGCGCAGTTCTCTGTTTTTTCCCGGCCAAAGCCAGGAGCCGCGAAAATCGTATCGCCTGATATTTTCATTCATCATGGATCTCCTTTTCCGCCACATCCCGCAGGGGGGGCTGTTTATGAACCGGCACCGGACAGATACGCACATTATCCGGTATAAAACTTCCTCATGGAATATTATAACTGAAAAAAAAGGATTTTCAAGTTCAAAAGTGATTTTTTTTTTCCGTATTTACCTTTTTTTGTCAGTCAGAAGTGATTTCCGGGATATTTCCCTGCTTTTGCGGAATTTAAAACAGCCTCTTGAAATAAGATAATATGGATGTATATTAGTGATTATTTCAAAAAAACGAAAAAGGAGAGGTTTCTTATGTGGAAAAAAATGCTTTCGATCGCAGTATGCGCATTTCTTGTGTGTGTGTTCACCGGATGTTCCGAAGATAAAGGCGGAAAAAAGTTTACCGTGGGATTCGATTCATCCTTCCCTCCCTACGGGTATGTTGAAAAGGGAGAGTTCAAGGGATTTGATCTTGATCTTGCCCGGGAAGTGGCAAAACGCAACTCCTGGGAGATCGTTCTCAGACCGATCAACTGGGATGCAAAGGATATGGAACTCAACTCCGGAAGTATTGACTGTATCTGGAACGGTTTTACCATCAACGGCAGGGAAAATTCCTATGAATGGAGTGAACCCTATGTGGATAACAGTCAGGTGGTTCTGGTGAAAAAATCCTCCGGGATCAAGAATCTTGCCGGACTCAAGGGAAAAGTCGTTGCTGTTCAGACCGATACTCCCGTACAGAAAGCTCTTTCCGCCAAAGGCAGTAAAGAAGCTCTCGGTAAAACCTTCAAAAAACTGATCGTCACCCCCAACTATAATAATGCGGTTATGGAACTGGAAGCCGGAAGTGTGGATGCTGTTGCCATGGATATCGGGGTGGCACAGATGAAAGCGAAAGAAAATAAAGCATTTGTCATTTTGCCTGAAACGGTGATCACAGAAAAATACGGTATCGGGTTCAAAAAAGGCAATACAGCTTTGCGCGATGCTGTGCAGAATACTCTTAAAGAGATGGTGGCGGATGGTACTGCAGCAAAGATCTCTGCAAAATATTTTGACGGAAGAAATGTGCTTATCATCAAAGGTGCTGTCAAAAAAGCTCCTGCCGTTGCTGTAAAAGCGGTGGCACCTGTGACCAATGCCATGAAGAAAGCACAGCAGGCAGCGGAAAAAGCCGCCGGAAAATAAAAAAAAGCGGAAGAAGAGAGGAAAAGGATTTCGGTTATGGATTATGCAAGTATGTTGACGGAGCTTCTCAAGGGGCTTCTTGTATCTGTGGAGATCTTTTTCCTTACTTTGCTTTTTGCATTGCCTCTGGGATTGCTTATTGCCTTCGGGCGGATGTCGAAAAACTGTATCGTATCCAATATTTTCCGTGTGTATATCTCCATTATGCGGGGAACGCCTCTGATGCTTCAGCTTCTGGTGTGTTTTTTCGGACCTTATTATCTTTTCAGGATCCCGCTGACAGATCCCTACCGTTTTATTGCGGTCATCATCGCTTTTTCATTGAATTATGCCGCCTATTTTGCAGAGATCTACCGTTCCGGTATCCAGTCCATCCCTGTGGGGCAGTATGAGGCGGCAGGCGTGTTGGGGCTTACGCCTCTGCAAACCTTTTTCCGGATCATTTTCCCCCAGGTGGCAAAGAGAGTGATCCCGCCTGTGACCAACGAGGTCATCACGCTTGTGAAGGATACCTCTCTTGCCTTTTCTATTGCAGTCATGGAGATGTTCACTATGGCAAAACAGATCGCAAGTGCCCATACCACCATGATCCCCTTTGTTGCCGCCGGAGCTTTTTATTATATCTTCAACTTCCTTGTGGCATTCTGCATGGAACGGCTGGAAAAACGGCTGGATTATTACAGATAAGGAGATGGAAAAAATGAGTAAAGAACTTTTGAAGATCCGTAATTTTTCCAAGACTTTCGGCGATCTTACTGTGCTTAAAGACATCTCTTTTTCTGTAAAAGAAGGGGAAGTGGTATCCATCATCGGGCCTTCCGGATCGGGCAAGACTACTTTATTGCGCTGTGCCGCTTTGCTGGAAAATGTGGAGAAAGTGGATCTTGCCTATGAAGATCTCGCCGTTTGTAAAAATGGTGTATATGCTGCAAAAAATGTGTTGAAGGAAGCGAAAAATTATTTTGGTTTTGTATTCCAGAATTTCAATCTCTTCCCACATTACAGTGTCCGGGAAAATGTGACACTTGCCCCTCTTCTTGTACAGAAACGCAATAAGGAAGAGGTGGAAAAAGAGTTTTTTATTCTGTTGGAAAAAATGGGATTATCCGGCAAGGAAAATGCTTATCCGTGTGAACTTTCCGGCGGACAGCAGCAGCGGGTCGCCATTGCCAGAGCCCTTGCAACAAAACCCAGGATACTCTTTTTTGATGAACCCACATCCGCTCTTGATCCGGAATTGACACAGGAGATTTTGAAAGTTATCCGTGATCTTGCGGAAGAGAAGATGACCATGGTCATTGTGACCCATGAGATCACATTTGCAAGGAATGTTTCCGACAGGATCATCTTTATGGCAGACGGCTACATCGTGGAAGAAGGGCGTGCCGCACAGCTTGTGGATCATCCGCAAAATGAACGTACAAAAGAGTTTCTTGCCTTTATCAGCCGGGAAAACTGAATATATCATACTGTTTGAAGACATGGGAGATGGTTGTCTTTATCAGCTCAACAAGGAGAAAGATCATGTCATTTGTACCTGTTACCCACATTGTTTATGCACCTCTGAATAATGCAAAACTTACTCCGCATATTCTACGGGATCTTGCCGCTTCCGGCATGAAAAATATCGTACTTTCCAGTACTGTCGTATCTGATTGTATGAAGGAGCCTTATCTGCCGGAATGTATCCGGAAATGGGCGGAGGATGCCGGTCTTGTTTTTATGGATGGTCATGCTCTGTTCCCGGATTGCGTATGCCCTTCTTACCCTGTTGAGGAAAAACGGGATCTTATGATCAATTACATCAAAATGGAACTTTCCATTGCCCATGCTTTCGGAGTAAAGACCTTTACCGTACATACCGGAAACAATTATGACCGTACTCTTTCCGTGGAGGTCTATAAAGAAGCCATGTACCGTTCCATGGAAAAACTGCTGCCGGAAGCGGAAAAAAATGATGTGATCATTGCTTTGGAAAACATTTGGACAAGCCCTAATACTCCGGAAGTGCTGCTGGATGTGGTGGAAAAATTTGATTCCCCCTATCTGGGACTCTGTTATGATTCCGGTCATGCCAATATTATGAAATACGCAAAAAGGGAAAATTCCCCGGCAAAGATCTGGTGGAATACTCCGGAGGAGATCCCCCAGGATGACCGGATCCTGGAAAAGATGCTCCCTTATGTGGTGAACTGCCATTTGCATGACAACTGCGGGGAAAGAGATGATCATTTCCTTCCCGGCAAGGGCAATATCAACTGGGATCATATCATGGGACTTCTGAAAAAAGCACCCCGGCTCAAATGTATCCAGAATGAATCCGGCTATAACAGCGATACTTTGTCCACAAGGGATGTTGTGAAACTTTTTGAAGATCTTTGTGAAAAAGGATAATGAGGTAATTTCAAAAGTCATTCAAAAAAAATCAAAGATGCAGCTGCAAAGAGTTGTGAAAGGTAATTTTCGGCTGCTACCCACTGCGGTAACAGCTGAAAAATGCTCCTTTTGCAAATCAAAGCAGATGCGCTTAAAGATTTTTGAGGACTTTTGAAATTACCTCTGATGTTAAAAAATAACATCCTTTGTGAAAAAAAACAGGTATCCGGAAAGATTTTTCCTTGTTTTATCTGCCTGAACAGGTTATTTTAGGTATGAAAGTCTTTTTTTATAATAAGAGTAAGACTGTAAACAACCCTAACGAAAGGAAAAAATTATGGGAAAGTACAATCCGGCTCCTTATCAGCTTGACCTTACACAGGTCCCCCGTTTTGTTACAAACGAGGTTCCCGGCCCCCGCAGTAAAGAACTCCATGCCCGCGCAGAAAAGTATTACCGCGGTCTTTCCGGTCAGGTGAGATTGTTCCCTGTCGCCTTTGAAAAAGGACAGGGCTGCATGATGGAAGACGCCGATGGCAATCAGTACATCGACTTTTCCAGCGGTATCTATGTGACCACACTGGGACATTGCCATCCCAAGATCACTGAAGGTGTTGCCAAGTATGCCAACAAGATCATGAACTGCCATGACTTCACCACAGAGATCAAGGTGAAACTTCTGGAAAAAATGGCTGCCACTCTCCCCGGCGACCTGAAATGCTTCCAGCTTTACGACTGCGGTACTGCCGCTGTGGAAGCCGGTCTGCGTACCTGCCGTGCAGCAACAGGCAAACATGAGTTCCTCTCCTGCTTCATGGACTTCCACGGCAAGAGCGGTCACTCCATCGGCTGTGCCCGTATGACCAAGTTCAGCGGTCCCACCCGTCCCGCCGGTTTCTACATGGTTCCCCGTCCTGACACCTACCGCCCCTGGTGGACAAGAGAAGACGGCTCTCTGGATACCGAAAAATATCTGGAATACTATGATACCTTCATCAGAGAATCCACCACCAATCAGATCGCTGCATTCGTTCTGGAACCCATCCAGGGCTGGGGCGGATCCATCATGCCGCCGGATGATTTCTTCCCCAAATTGAGAAAATTCTGCGATGAACGCAATATCCTGCTTTTCGCCGACGAAGTTCTCACCAGTATGGGAAGAACCGGTAAGATCCTCTGCTGTGAACACTGGGATGTTCTTCCCGATGTAGTCACACTGGGTAAAGGTTTCGGTAACGGTTTCCCTGTGACCTGTATGGCTGTGCGTAAACCCTACGCCGACGCTGTGGACAAAATCAGTGCCTCCACCTCCTACGGGGGAAATCCCATGGCATGTGCCGCTGCTCTCGCCTGCTTTGAAGTTATTGAAGAAGAAGGTCTGCTGGAACACGCACAGGAACTGGAACAGCTCTTCAAGAACCGTATGAAAGACTGGACCACCAAATACCAGATCGTGGGTGACACTCGCTGCAAAGGCTGTCTGCTTGGTATCGAACTTGTGAAAGACAAGAAAGCCAAAACTCCCTTTGATGAAGCCGGTAAAATGGTCTATCAAAAGGCATTCCGCAAAGGTCTCGCTTGGGTTCCCGCAGGTCACATCCTGCGCATGAGTCCTCCCATTGTGATGCCCAACGAAGTGGCTCTCAAAGGTATGGACATCATTGAAGAAGCCATTGCAGAAACCGAAAAAGAACTGCTGGGCTGATTCTTTTCATGCTTTTATACGAAAGTACGGGGCGGGGAATTCCCCCCCGTACTTTTCCGGAAACACACAAGCAAAAGGCAGAAAAATGGTTGAAGTAAAATGGTACGGGATCAATTCTCTTGAGTTCAGATATTCCGGAGGATCTTTTATGATCGATCCTTATGTAAGCCGGGACAGGGAGAAACTGATCGTTGCGGAAGAACAGGAAAAATATTTAGCGGACTGCAAACCGGATTTTGTTCTTATGACCCATTCCCACTGGGATCACCTGCCGGATATGCTGTACCTTTTTGAAAAGACAGATACAGTGCTTTATGCTTCAAAGACGGCATGTAATATCATGCGGGCCATGGGCGTAGAGGAAAAGAATCTCCATGAACTTGTTTACGGGGAAGTATTGACCTTTCCCGGCCTTACAGTCACCGCACTGGAATCCCGGCACATGGGGATCATGCCGGAAGATAATTTTTATGAAAAAATCCCCTCTGACAAAGATTTTACAAAACGGGAAAGCTGGAAATGCGGAGAGGTTTTCGCATTCAAACTGGAAATGGATGATCTTGTGATCCTCAACGGCGGATCGGCAAATTTGCATATACCATCCATGAAGGGCATTTCCTGCGATTACCTTATTTACGGGATCAGCCGCTGGAAAGAGGGCTTTCCTCAACTTCTTACAGAAAATCTTTCCTTTAAACGCCTGATCGGCGTCCATCACGATGAATTTACCCGTCCCCTTTCAGAGTTTTCCTTACGGGACGATATGATACGGTTGAAAGAAGCCATACCGGGACTTCCTGCAACGGAACTATCCCCTCTGCAATGGACTCTTCTGCCTGAAATTCAAGGAGAATGAAAATGCACAACGTAAAAGATTTCGGAGCAAAAGGCGATGGTATCACCAAAGATACTGTTGCCATTCAGAAAGCCATTGATGCAGGCGGGATCGTCCATTTCCCTCCGGGAGTATATCTTACCGGAACGCTTTTTCTCAAATCCAATGGCGGACTGGATTTGGAGGAGGGGGCGGTCATTCTGGGAAGTCCCGATAAAGAAGATTACAATAAAGATGATGTGATCCCCCAGAACAGGGTATTTGCAGCGGAACATGTTTCCGGAGCGCATCTTATCATTGCCGCAGAACAGCATAATATCGTGCTGCGGGGCGGACGCATTGACGGCAACCGTCAGGCGTTTATGAATAAACCGCATCCTGCAACCGACAGGGTTTTTGCTTTTCCTGAATGGCGGCCCGGTCAGATGGTCTTTTTCTGCGAATGTGAAAATGTGACCATTACCGATATGGAAATGGTCAATCCCCCTTACTGGACACTTTTCCTCCATGGATGTGAATTTGTCACCATCCGGGGACTGCGCAATACCAATGACTTCCGCACCCATAACGGGGACGGTATGGATATTGACTGCTGCCGCTTTGTCACCATAAGTGATTGCATTATCCATTCTTCCGATGACTCCCTCACCTTGCGGGGCAATGAGTCCCCCCTGAAAAAGAAAAGGTATTGTGAATATGTGACCATTACCAACTGTATTCTTTCCACAAGATGCTGTGCCTTCCGTATCGGAGTGGGCAACGGCCTTGTCCGCCGGTGCAATATCAGCAACATTGTGATCCATGATACCCGTACAGCCTTCTGCTTTGTTTCCCAGTATTCCCCCCAAAGTCCCGGAGTGGGGATCGAGGATATTATGATCGAAAATGTGCGTATGGATTGTATCCGGCCCTTCAATATTGCCACAGCCGTAAGGGGAATACAGAAAGAGGAGGCAAAAGCCATCCGCAATGTGGTATTCAACCATGTCCGGGGAACGGCAACAAGGGGAAGTCTTGTTATCGGACGAAGCAAAGGCTATGTGGAAAATATCACCTTTTCCGATGTGGTCCTTGATTATGGAAGAGGGGAAAATATCGTGGAAAGACCGGAGGATAGTTACGGGGAATTTGTAAGCGGGAATCCCCCCTGTGCCTTCTGGGTGGAAAATGCGGAAAATATCTCTTTCAAAGATGTGAAAGTAAACTTTCCGGCAGAGGCGGAAGAGTGGAAATATGCCATTTGTGCCGCAAATGCACAAGGGCTTTTCCTGAAAGAAACCACTTCCGTACGACCCTTCAATATTGAGGGTAAAGAAATTTGAAACAAGGAGATTGGTTATTATGGATATTTTTCTGAAAGATCTGGGACTTGTTCCTGACGGGGAAAAAGTACAGACTTCCCTCATCCAGAAAGGGATAGATTTATGTGCGTCCTCCGGCGGAGGGACAGTATATATGCCCAGCGGACTTTTTATTTCCGGAACATTATATATGCGTTCGGATGTATTTCTGCATCTGGAAAGCAATACCACTTTGAAAGCCTCTCCCGACTATGCCGACTACAATGCGGCAGATGCCTGGGTACAGAATGCGGCATGTGAACCGGAACACACCACAGGCGGTCACTTTATCGTTTTTCTGGAAGTAAAACACTCCGGTCTGACCGGACACGGTACCATTGACGGAAACGGCATGAGCTTCCCCTACCGGAGAAATGTGCCGGATTTCAGGGCGGTACATAAAGATTTAAGTATCAAACGCCCTTCCCAGATGGTCTATCTGTGTGAATCGGAAGATATCCGGATCAAAGATGTGCGTCTTTTCAACTCTGCCTACTGGAGCTGCCTTGTCCACGGATGCGAAAATGTGATCATAAGCGGATTGCGGATCAAAAACAATCCGGAGATCCCCAACAGTGACGGTATTGATATAGATTCCTCCCGCCATGTTATTGTAAGCGATTGCCTTATCGACACGGAAGATGACTGTATCACTTTCCGCTGTGCCAAAAGACGGCTGAAAAATCAGGATGCCATTCTGGAAGATGTGACTGTCACCAACTGTCAGCTTCGTACCCCCGGATGCAATGCCTTCCGTATCGGGGTGGGCAATGGCATCATCCGCAACTGTCTGGTATCCAATGTGATCATCCGCGGTTCCTCCAAAGGGGTGTGTCTGGAGGCGCGTTACGCTTTCAATACAGATGAGGAACCGGGTACTGCCATTGAAAATATCTCTTTCAACAATATTTTCATGGAATCCCGCTGCGGGATCTATATGGGATCTTACTGCATGGGAGCTTCTTCCTGTATCGCACCTCCTGTCCGCAACATTTCTTTCAGCAATGTTACGGCAAAATGCCGTGTGAACTTTGTGATCCAGAGCAATTACGGGGCAACAGTGGAAGATATTGTTTTACAGAATTTCAATGTGGAACTTTCCGGCACTCCGAAAATTGCTTTCAGCAGAGGGTATCACGAATGGGAACACGCCACCGGAAGAGGGGCATTTCTCATTGCCGGGGCAAAAAATGTTTCCATGCGGGATATCGTTGTAAGGATCCCGGATGAAAAGTATGTGACGGAAGCTGTTGTTCTTTCCGATGAGGATGGAGAGATCTTTATGGATAATGTGAAAGGGTATAAAGGAGGCGTAAAACTTCCTTTGAGTACCGCTTTTACTGCAGAAGAGATCGAAAACGGAAAAGTAAGACGCCCGTAAAGAAAAAAGATACGAACTTTTTAAAGTATAAATTGTCAGAATATTTCAGAAAGAGAAAGGAAAAAAGATGACAAAAGAATATAAGGTAGGGATGATCGGTTTCGGATTCATCGGTAAAGTACACGCTTACGGGCATTTGAATATCCCCATGCACTATGACCAGCAGGATTTCAGAAGCCGTATCACCCATATCTGTACCGGTCATATCGAAACAGCACAGAAGGGTTGTGCCATGGTGGGTGCGGAACATGCGGTAACCGATTTCCGTGAGATCACAGAAAACCCCGATATCGATATTGTGGACATCTGCTCCCCCAATGATAAACATTATGAAGCCATCATGTCCGCTATCGCCCACGGCAAACATATTTACTGCGACAAACCCCTTACCCAGGAACTTTCCGACGCTCTCGCCATCCGGGAAGCACTGAAAGATTATAAAGGCATAAGCCAGATGACCTTGCAGAACCGTTTCTTCCCTGCCACCTTGCGGGCAAAACAGCTCATCGAAGAAGGGGCAATAGGCGATATCCTGGAATTCCGCGGTCAGTACCTGCACAGCGGCAGTGCCGATCCCAAAGCTCCTTTCAAATGGAAACTTGCCGCAGGGGTGGTCAACGATCTGGGAAGTCATATCCTTGACCTTATGAATATGCTCATCGGGCCTTTTGATTCACTTTCTGCGGTGACCCATATTGCGTTCCCGGAAAGACCTTCTGCCACAGAACCGGGGAAAATGGTGAAAGTTACTGCCGAAGACAATATGCTTGTTACGGTAAAACTTCCCAACGGTGCTTACGGTAATATTTCCGCCTCCAAGATCACCACCGGAGCGGAAGATGAATTTGGTTTCTCCATCCACGGTACCAAAGGAGCCTTGCGCTGGGATCCCATGAATCTGGATAAACTTTTCTACTATGACTGCTCTGCAAAATCTTCCCCCATCGGCGGTGTGAGAGGCTGGACAGCCATCGACTGCGGTCAGAGATATGACAAGCCTGCCGGATTCCCCACACCCAAAGCTCCCATCGGCTGGATGCGCGGTCACATGCACTGTCTTTACACCTTCCTGAAGAGTGTCCATACCGGACAGCAGCTGGGCCCCTCTCTGGAAGACGGCGTAAAGATGCAGGAGATCCTTGCCAAAGTACAGGAAAGTGCTGCCAATGGCGGTAAATGGGTGAAGATCTGAAAAAAACACGAACACATTGAAACAGGAATAAGGAATGGCTGAAGAAAAGAGAAAAAAAGAGATCAACTGGAAACAGAATCTCCTTTTTACATGGATCGCCCAGCTTCTCTGTCTGGCGGGATTCGCTTCTGCATTGCCCTTTATTCCTGTGTTCATGCGGGTGAAACTGGGGATAGAAGATACTGCGCTGCGGGGGGTATATGTCTCCATATTCTATTTTGCCAGTATGACAAGTTTCTGCATTTGCACACCTCTGTGGGGGATGCTTTCAGACAGATACGGCAGAAAGATCATGCTTTTAAGAGCCAATTTCGGCGGCGCACTTCTTATGCCGCTTATGGGATTATCCCCCAATATTGCGATCCTCATTATCCTGCGTTTCCTTACAAGCTGTTTTTCCGGAACGGTGACGGCGGCACAGACTTTGATCGTTTCCACTACGCCAAAGGAAAAACACGGGTTTGCCCTGGGACTTTTAAGTTCTGCTGTTGCAAGCGGCAATATGCTCGGTTTTCTTGCCGGAGGAATGATCGTACACTATTTCGGCTATACTGCCGCATTTCTTTTCTGCGGACTTATGTTTCTTGCCGGGGGATTATTGATCCTTTTCTTTGTGCATGAAGATTTTGTTCCTCCTGAAAAAAATGTTCTCCCTCTTACAGAAAAAAGGGAAAAAAAGCGTTTCAAACTGCCCCGGTTCGGTTTTTCAACAGCGGCATGGATGACGCTTTCATTGTTCCTTATGATCGCATTTTCCAGAAGGTTTGATGAACCGTATCTTGCCTTGCAGGTGGAAAGTATCGCCGGAAAAGTCAATACGGAACTGTATGTGAGTTATGTAAGTATTGCAGCGGCGGCAGGCGGGATCATTTCCGGAAGTCTGATAGGTTATCTTGCCGATAAATTCTCCTCTCTGAAAGTGGCATTGTCCTGTCTTCTGTTCTCCATTGTTTTTGAACTTGGACAGGGATTTGCCCCCAGTCTTATTATTCTCGGAGTATCCCGTTTTCTCACTGTAACAGCAGTAGGAGGTCTGGAACCGGTATTTCTCAATATGCTTTCCAAAGTCTCCCCGGAAGAGAAAAGGGGGCAGATCTTCGGGATGGCATCCTCTTTCCGCAGTATAGGAATGATGATTGCCTCCCCCCTTGGCGGAGCGATCATGTATTATATGGGACTCCGTAATATTTATGTAATGGCAGCGGCAGGATTTCTCCTGACCATTCCTGTATTTCTTTTAAGTTTGAACCTGTGCCGGAATGCACAGAATGCAGTAAGATTGAAAATACCAACAATATAAACAAACATTTATTCCTTTGAAAAAGGGAGAAAGGACAAAAAAATGAACAACAAACTTCTTATCGGCTGGAGTGAAGCGGACATCACCCCTGTAACAGACAAAAAGATCGGTCTTTACGGTCAGTACTATGTAAGACTTGCAGAAAAGATCCA
>JAFVRL010000040.1 GCA_017504325.1 Lentisphaeria bacterium
GGCGTACTGCTCACCGGGAACCTTGTCTTTTCCGGAAAGGACACCTTCTGATTTCTGGAGATCCACAATGATCGCTCCGTCATGGATGCGTTTCACCACGCCGCTCACGATCTCACCTTCTTTATCCTGAAATTCCACCTGCACCACAGACTTTTCCGCTTCACGCAGCTGCTGGAGGATCGCCTGACGGGCAGACTGGGCGGCAACACGGCCGAAATTACTGGGGGTGACTTCCACATCAATGATATCACCGACTTTGGCACCGGGAACTTTTTTCAATGCTTCCGGAAGCAGGATCTGGTCATTGTTGGGGAATGCTTCCACAACTTCCAGTTTTGCCCATGCCTGAAGTTCTCCGGTGGAACGATCCAGTTTCACTGAAAGGCTGGATGCCGGATGTATCGCTTTTCTTGATGCGCTGAGAATGGCTTTTTCCACAGCTGCCACCAGCTGTTCCTTGCTGATTCCGCGCTCCTGTTCGATGTATTCAAGAGTCGCCAGAAGTTCACTGTTCATCTTTTTCTTCCTCCCGGACCATTGGGGCGATTTATATCTCCTTTACTGCAATGAGCCCCCCATTACAGCAAAAAATACCGTCTCCGTTTCAGTTTTCCAAAAGCACTGAAACAGCATCCGGCAACTTCTTATAGAGATAATATACATCGCTCCCGGATTTCTTCAAGTTTTTTTCTTTTCTTTCTTTATATATTTTCAGGATTTCGTCCCGATAATGCATTTTTCCCTGTCATTCTCAGGAATCCAGCGGGAAAGAGACTTCTCCAATATTCTGATGATCCGTAAGCAGCATCACAAGGCGGTCAAGCCCCAGCGCAGCCCCGGCTGACGGCGGAATACCGTAATCGATACTTTCAAGAAATGCTTCCGCAACAGGATACTGCCGCAACCCCATTTTCTTTCTGGTAAGGGCAAATGCTTTAAACCGTTCCCTCTGGATCACAGGATCCACAAGTTCCCCGTAAGCATTGGCAAGTTCCAGCCCCCCGCCGTAGATCTCCCACCTTTCCACAAGCGTGGGATCGCTTTCCTTCGGACGGGCAAATGCACCGAAACGCACAGGATAATCCAGAAGCACACACAATCTCTCCTGCGGCAGGTTGGGTTCCACCTTATCCACAAGCACCATTTCAAAAAGGGAATCCTCCTCCGCACACTTATCCGCATCCTCCCCGGCAAAACGGGAAAAAGCCTCCCGGACACTGATGATCTCCGGACGGTCAAGATAAATCTTTTTTCCATTGTAAGAGATCTCATCCGTTCCGTAAAGATCCAGAGCAGCCTGCCGGATGAAAGCAAAGGTATGATCAAGAAGTGTCATATAATCGGAATTTGCCTCATAATATTCCAGCATAAAAAATTCACTTCTGTGTTTGCGTCCGTTTTCCCCTTCCCGGAAACAGGGACCGATCTGATAGATTTTTTCCATACCGGCGGCAAGAAGCCGTTTCATCTGCAATTCCGGACTTGTCCGCAGGAAAAAATCCCCGGCACAGGGTGCTTCTATATACTCTTCCGCCGCAGGAGCAATGATCCCGCAGGGGGTATCTATTTCACAGTATCCCATTTTGTCCAGAGTCCGGCGGACGGAAGAAAAAATATCCCGGCGTTGTTTCAATGCGGGAATGATCCTTTTAAGTTTTGCCACACTTTCCGGCATATTTTTCATATTCATGCATTTCTCCAGAAGTTTAAAACGAAAAACAGGAAAGAACCTGTAAAAAGGATTCTTCCCTGTTCAAATATGAGAAAGACTTTATCAGCCTTTGCTTACGCGTTCCGCATAGAGACCGGTACGGGTATCCACTTTCACAAGGTCGCCCTGATTGATGAAGAGGGGAACCATCAGTTCATAACCGTTATCCAGTTTAGCGGGTTTCTGCACATTGGTGCTGGCGGTATCGCCTCTGGCGCCGGGTTCTGTTTCCGCAATGGTACGGGTAATGAAGGTGGGAAGGGAAATATCAATGGGTTTGCCGTTGAAGAACAGGATATTGCAGGTCATATCGTCGATGAGGAAGTAGGTCTTCTGACCGAGCTGTTCGGCAGAGATCTGGACTTCTTCAAAGGTTTCAGCATCACTGAACACATAGTTTTCGCCGTCATTGTAGGAGTAGAACATCTCTTTTTCTTCCACATCGGGCACATCCACTTTATCCACAGGACGGAAGGTACGGTCCATGGAACTGCCGGTAATCATGTTTTTCAGTCTGCAACGGTAGAGAGCAGTACCTTTACCGGGTTTGCAGAATTCAAAGTCTGTGATCACATAGGGATCACCGTCGATCTGGATCTTCAATCCTTTTTTCAGATCAGCTGCAGAATACATAGTTTCTCCATTTATTTTGTTTGATTGAATATGGTTTGCAAAATAATTCCATACTAATATACACCTTTTTTTAAAAAAAGCAAGTGAAATAACATGTTTTACCGGAAGGAAATATCCATAAACCACAGCTGTCCCATAAAATCATGGAAAAAAGAGAAATGTTCGGTTGCCAGGCGAGGCGGTTGCCGCCGAGCGCGCAGTGGATGTGCGAATGAACCGCAGGGCAATCGCCTTGCGGACGCTCACAAGGAATTGTGAGCGTA
>JAFVRL010000003.1 GCA_017504325.1 Lentisphaeria bacterium
AAATCAAATTATTGAAAAGTGTTTATTCAATCTAAAAAATGCATTGATTTTTTAATAAAATTGTGTTTTCACAGTTGAAAAATACTTATATTTATCTGCTTTTGCAGGGTGGGGAGGGGGGATAAAAAAATTGTAAAAATTTTTTGCGGGACAGAAATGACACTGTCTGAAACAAAGAAATGGGACAAATTGTCTCATGGAAAAATGTATTTTGCAGACTGCCGGAACAAGGTATTTTATATGGATGCAAGTAACGGGAAAGGAAGGAGCCGTATGGGGATGAAAAGAAATATTCGCTGAAAGAGTAATTTTATTTTGAGTTCATTTTTTATATGTTTTGAGGTTTTGGCATGTTTTTTGCTATATTGAATGCAGAACAACTGTGATAACATCAATCCTGAAAGGAGAAAAAGCCTATGAACATGGAAAAACTTACTGAAAAAAGCCGTGATGCATTGCTTAATGCCCGTACCTGTGCGGTGGAATACGGTCATCAGCAGATCATGTGTGTCCATCTTCTTTATGCACTTATCCGGCAGGAGGGGGGACTTATCCCTTCCCTTCTGAAACGCATGAAAGCAGATATTTCCGTTCTTGAGGAAGAGGTGGAAAATCTTCTGCGGAAGATCCCTTCCGTTTCCGGCCCCGGGGCAACTCCTCCCTATGGCGGAAATGATTTCAATAAAGCTCTTGCGGCGGCAAAAAATAAAGCGGAAGAGATGAAGGACGAGTATATCAGCGTGGAACATCTCTTTCTTGCCATCGTTTCTGTAAGCAAAGAGTGTGCTTCTGTATTGGAAAAGCTGGGGGCAACAGAGGAAAAGATTCTGATCGCCCTGAAAGAAGTCCGGGGCAATCAGAGAGTGACCAATGAAAATCCGGAGGGAAGTTTTGAAGCGTTGGAAAAATACGGACGCGACCTTACGGAAGCAGCTTTCCAGAATAAACTTGACCCTGTCATCGGCAGGGATGAAGAGATCCGCCGTACCATACAGATCCTTTCCCGCCGTACAAAAAACAATCCCGTTCTTATCGGGGAACCCGGTGTGGGGAAAACCGCCATTGTGGAAGGTCTTGCCATAAGGATCGTTCACGGTGATGTGCCGGAAAATCTGAAGAACAAAAAAATCATTGCCCTGGATATGGGATCTCTTATTGCCGGGGCAAAATACCGGGGGGAATTTGAGGAAAGACTGAAAGCCGTTCTGAAAGAGGTGACAAGTTCGGAAGGCAACATCATCCTTTTCATCGACGAACTGCATACTGTTGTAGGTGCGGGAGCCTCTGAAGGGGCAATGGATGCGGGAAATCTCCTGAAACCTCTTCTTGCCAGAGGGGAACTGCATTGTATCGGAGCCACCACTCTGGATGAGTACCGTAAATATGTGGAGAAAGATGCCGCCCTTGAACGCCGCTTCCAGTCTGTACTTGCGGAAGAGCCTTCTGTGGAAGATACCATAAGTATTCTCCGCGGTCTGAAAGAGCGTTATGAGATCCATCACGGTATCAAGATCCGGGATGGAGCCCTTGTTGCGGCGGCGGTACTTTCAGATAAATATATCTCCGAAAGATTCCTGCCGGATAAAGCCATCGACCTTGTGGATGAAGCCTCCGCCAAACTGCGTACAGAGATCGACTCCTGTCCGGAAGAGATCGATGAGATCCAGAGAAAGGAACTGCGTTTGGAAATCGAGCTTACCGCATTGAAAAAAGAGAAAGATGCGGCAAGTAAGGAAAGACGCAAAGCCATTGAAGCGGAACTTGCGGAAAGTAAAGAGAGATCTGCTGCATTGCGTGCCGCATGGCAGAGTGAAAAAGATGCCATAAGCGATCTTCAGCTTCTGCGTTCCAGTCTGGAAACTGCAAAAGGTGAACTGGATAAAGCAGAACGCGCCTATGATTATGACAGAGCCGCCCAACTGCGTCACGGTACGATCCCCGGCATTGAAAAACAGATCGCCGAAGCAGAGGAAAAGAGAAAGAAAGAGGAGGAAAAAAATGCCTCTTCCCGTCTTTTGAAAGAGTATGTGGATGAAGAGGATATTGCCCAGGTGGTCAGCAACTGGACAAGGATCCCTGTAAGTAAACTTGTCCGCAGCGAAAGAGACAAACTTATCCACCTTTCAGAAAAGATCCATGAGCGTGTCATAGGTCAGGATGAAGCGGTCAATGCCGTAGCGGATGCTGTTTTGCGTTCCCGTGCGGGTTTGAAAAATCCCAGAAGACCTGCGGCATCTTTTATCTTCCTCGGGCCTACCGGTGTGGGCAAAACGGAACTTGCCAAAGCATTGGCGGAAGAGCTTTTTGATGATGAAAATGCCATGATCCGTGTGGATATGTCAGAATATATGGAGAAACATTCGGTCTCCCGTCTGGTGGGTGCCCCTCCGGGATATGTGGGATTTGATGAGGGCGGATTCCTTACGGAAGCTGTCCGCAGAAGACCATATAGTGTCATCCTTTTTGATGAGATCGAAAAGGCGCATCCGGATGTATTCAATATCTTTCTGCAGATCCTGGATGACGGTATGCTCACCGATTCCCACGGGAGGACGGTGAACTTCAAAAACACCATTATCATCATGACCTCCAATCTGGGCAGTGATATGCTTCTGGATGAGATCCGGGCGAAAGCAGACAACAGCACTCTGGAAGAGAGTATCATGAAACGCCTGCGGGAATTTTTCCGGCCGGAATTTCTCAACCGTGTGGACGGGATAGAGATCTTCCATCCGCTGGGGGAAAAAGAGATCGTGAAGATCCTGGAGATCCAGCTGAAAGATCTGGAAAAACGCCTCGGGGAACAAGCGATCACTTTTGCTGTCAGTGAAGATGCCAAAAAATTCCTGGCGGAAAAAGGGTATGATCCGGAATACGGGGCAAGACCTTTGAAGAGAGTATTGGTCAATGATGTGGAAACTCCGCTCTCCCGTCTCATCGTAGGCGGGGAACTGACGGAAAACATGCTTTTGACTGTTTCCTTGAGTAAGGGCAGACTTGTATTCACACCGTCTGACCGTAAAGAATCATCTTCTGTGGAGCTGCCGGAGGAAAAGTAATGGATTTTCCGGGGGGATTTTCCGGCCTGTATGGTTGAAAAATCCCCTTTGCAGAGTATATTATATACGGGAAAGAAAAGAACAGAAAAACAAATATATCAAGAAAGGATTTTGCAATGGGCGTATTCAATAAAGGCGGCAGAACTGAAGAGAAAAAAGCCGCAGAAAATACTGAAGAAATGAAAGAAAACGAGGCTGTAAAGGCAGCTGCGGAAGCTGCTGCGGCAGAGGAAAAAGCGGAAAAGAAAGAAAAAAAGGAGGAAGAGAAGAAAGTCCTTACTCCTGAAGAAAAGATCGCCCAGCTGGAAAAGACGGTGGTGGAACTGGAAGAAAAACGCATCCGTCTTATTGCTGAAATGGAAAATCAGCGGAAACGGGCGGCAAAAGATCTGGAAAGTATGCGCTTCAATGTGATGACCGATACCCTCTATCCTTTCTTTCAGGTATTCGACCATTTTGAAATGGCGGTTGCCGCCTGTGAAAAAAGTGATAATATCCAGGCTCTTACTGCCGGTATGCAGATGATCGGAAATGAATTTGCCAGAGCTTTTGATGATCTGGGGATCGTGAAGATCGACGCTGTAGGCAAGGATTTTGATGCAAACAGTCACGACGCTGTGGCACAGGAAGCCTCTGATACCGTTCCGGAAGGAAAAGTCATCCGTCAGTGGTGTGCCGGATATAAAATGAATGACCGTCTTCTGAAAGCGGCAAGTGTGGTGGTAAGTTCCGGTCCTGCCAAAAAAGAGGAAACGGAAGTAGAAGCAGAGGAAGTTGCCGCTTCCGGGGAAAATGGGGAAAATAAAGAAAACTGATCTTCCGGTTTTCTTTAGTGAAAAAGGATTCAACAAAAAGGAAAAAAGACTATGGCAGTTGATTTTTATTCCACTCTCGGCGTCGCCCGTACCGCAACTGCCGACGAGATCAAAAAAGCATACAGGAAACTTGCGATCAAGTATCACCCTGACCGTAATCCCGGCGATAAGGAAGCGGAAAAGAAGTTTAAGGAACTCTCCCAGGCGTATGAAGTATTGAGCGACGAAAAAAAGCGCGCCCAGTATGACCAGTTCGGTTCCGATTTCTTTACCGGAAGCAGTGCCCGTCAGGGGGGCAATCCCTTTGGAGGGGGCAATCCTTTCGGCGGGGGGCAGTATCAGAGCTGGGGAGGAAACTTCAGCGATCCCAGAGATATTTTCAGTCAGGTCTTCGGCAATATGGGCGGAGGCGGTATGGGAGGCGGAAGCCAGAGCGACATTTTTGAACAGCTTTTCGGCGGAAGAGGAGCTGGACACTCCAGACGCACTTCCGGTACAAAGGGCAATGATCTGACCACCAATATACAGGTCACTTTTAATGAAGCCGTTCAGGGAACAGATAAAAAGATCCGTCTTTCCAAATTTGATATTTGTTCCAACTGCTCCGGAAGAGGGTGTGCAAACTGTTCCTCCACAGGAAGAGTAAAGGTAAGCAAGGAAATAAGAGTGCATATTCCCCAGGGGGTGAACAATGGCTCCCGTCTGCGTATTGCAAGAGAAGGGGAAGCGGGAACGCTGGGGGGAGCCCCGGGAGATCTTTATGTGGTCATAAGTGTACTTCCTGATGATCTTTTCCGCAGAGAGGAGAATGATCTTATCTGTGAAGTACCCATTGACCTTGCGTCTGCCGTCAATGGCGGCATTGTGGAAGTCCCCACACTGGAAGGAACCACAAAGATGAAGATCCCGGCAGGGATCCGGAACGGGACAACACTGCGTCTCCGCGGAAAAGGAGTCCCGGCATTGAAAGGCGGGGCAAAAGGAGATCTTCTTGTGCGCGTTCTTGTGGAAGTACCTGCCAATTTAAGCAAACAGCAGAAAGATCTTCTCAAATATTTCACCGATTCCCTTACAGAAGGAAATATGCCGGAAATGGCGGCATTTGCCTTCAAGATGAAGGAAAGAGCCTCTAAAGAAGAAGGAAAATAAATCCATTATGGCGAAAAAAGATAAAAATGATAAGGAAACAGCTTCTGACGGTGTGATCGCCGGAAATAAGAAAGCCTACCATGATTATCAGATCCTCTCCTCCATGGAGGCGGGGATCGCTCTGCATGGTACGGAAGTGAAAAGCTGCCGGATGCACTCTGTTTCTTTACAGG
>JAFVRL010000041.1 GCA_017504325.1 Lentisphaeria bacterium
GAGGGACCGGTAGATGGAAAGTGTACCCAACGTGGCAATAAAACTTGGAATCTTTCCTATTGTAACAAGAAATCCGTTGAAAGCACCGCCGGCGATCCCGATGAAAAGAGGGATAAAGAAGGCTGCCGCCACAGCCGCTGCCGGAGAGGCAATATGGTTCATCCCCATTACTCCGGCAACTCCTGCCACTGCCAGAAGAGAACCTACTGAAAGATCTATTCCGCCGGCAATGATCACAAAAGTCATTCCCAGTGCCGCGATCCCGGAACACGCCACCTGCCGGGTGATGTTGACAAGGTTCTGGGGACTGCGGAAATATTCATTGGAGATCATACAGACAGTTAAAAGTATGATAAGGGCGATAAAGGGACGGTTTTCCGCAAGAAAATGCTTTATGTTTTCCAGTTTGATATTCCGGGGCGTTTCCATATTTTCTCCTGTTATTTTATGCCTGTGGCAAGGTACATGATCTCTTTTTCATTGATATTGTCATTTTCCAGTATTCCGGCGAGTCTGCCTTCCCGCATGACAAGGGTGCGGGGACATAAGCCGATGATCTCTTCCAGATCGGAGGATATGATGATGCACGAGGTGCCTTTTTCAGCAAGGGAACGGATGAAAAAATAGATTTCACTTCTTGAATTGATGTCAATGCCCCGTGTGGGTTCATCAAAAATAAAAAGATCCGGACTGGTATCCAGACTTTTTGCAATAACACCCTTCTGCTGGTTTCCGCCGCTTAACTCATTCATCCTGATCCTGCCGGAGGGAGCCTTGATGGAAAAAAGGGAAATATATTTTTCAGCGGCAGATTCCTCTTTTTTTCTGCAAATGAATGTTCCGGAACAATATTTTTCCAGCAGGGAAACAAGGGTCATATTCCAGGAAAGAGGAAATGTCTGGACCGTTCCGGATTTCTGACGGTCTTCCGGAATATAGGCAATTCCCGCTTTCACAGCTTCTTCCGGAGAGGTGATACAGACTTCTTTTCCTTTGAAAAACATTTTTCCGGAAATAAATCTTCTGATCCCGTAGATCCCCTCTGCCAGTTCTGTTCTTCCCGCACCGCCGAGACCTGCGATACCCAGGATCTCCCCCTTTGCAAGAGAAAATGTAACATTTTTTACAAGGGAGGATTCCGAGACATCCTGTAAAGAAAGCAGACATTCTGCATCCGGCGGGGGGAGGGCGGGTTTCGGAGGATAAATATCTTTCAACTGTCTGCCCACCATCAGATTTGCCATCTCTTTTGTACTTGTACCGGCAGTTTTCTGTGTGGTGATGTATTGTCCGTCCCGCAAAACCGTAAAATGATCACAGATCGTGGAGATCTCTGCAAGTTTGTGGGAGACATAGATGACCGAGACACCCTGTTCCTTCAGGCGGTTGATCACCCGGAAAAGTTTTTCTGTCTCCGCAGTGTTGAGGACTGTGGTAGGTTCATCCATGATGAACAGGTGGCATTTCCTGTTCAAGCCCCTGGCGATTTCCACCATCTGTTTCTGTGCCACATTCAATGTGCCGACGATCGCATCCGGAGAAAGAATGCATCCAAGACTTTCCAACAGTTCGGCAGCACCAATGCGCATCTTCCGGTGGTCAAGGAAAAAATGTGCTTTTTTCAGCTCACACCCCATGTAAATATTATCTTTCACAGAGAGATGATCTGCCAGATTGAATTCCTGGGGAATGGTGACGATCCCCAGGGAGAGAGCCTTTTTTATGGTCATGGAAGAATAGAAACTGCCATCAAAAAGGATTTCACCGCTGTCGGGTGTGGTAACTCCGTTGATACACTTTATGAGAGTGGATTTACCGGCACCGTTTTCCCCGATCAGTCCCATTACCGAACCCTTTTCCAGAGAAAATGTTATGCCGGAAAGAACGGTCACTCCGGAATAGGATTTCTGCAAATTGCTGATCTGCAGAAGGATATCCTTCCGGCTTTCTGCTGTGTCCACTTGTGATTTTTCCATGAAAATGCCCTGTCTGTCAGCCCGCAGAAACATTCCGGGAGATAAACAAAAGCCGCACAGAAAATTTCTGTACGGGATCCATCACCGGAAATGGCGGAAAATATAAAACTTTACTGCTTTTGCTTACTTCTGGCGGAAAATGATCCTGCCTTTGGTAAGGTCATAGGGAGAGATCTCCAATGTGACCGTATCACCGGGAAGGATCCTGATGAAATTCAAACGCATTTTTCCACTGATGTGAGCCAGCACATTGTGCTTGTTGGGCAGCTCAACTTTGAACATTGTGTTCGGGAGAAGTTCCCGGACTACTCCATCGACCTTGATGAGATCTTTAGACACGAGTCAATACCTCCGTACCATTTTCTGTTATAAGGATCATGTGTTCAAAATGGGCGGATGGAGCACCATCTTTGGTGCGGACTGTCCAGCCGTCCGGTTCCACATATACTTTATGAGTTCCCAGGTTCAGCATCGGTTCAATACAAAGAACCATGCCTGCCTGCAGTTCCGGGCCCTTCCGCAGCATGGTGAAGTTGGGGACATCCGGCGGCTCATGCAGTTTGATTCCGCTGCCGTGTCCCACATATTCCCGGACGATTCCAAGTTTTGCAGCATTGGCGACCTTTTCCACAGCGGCAGAAATATCTCTTACATAGCCGCCCTTATGTGCCGCAGCGATCCCTGCTTCCAGAGAGCGTTCCGTTTCTGTAAGAAGTTTCTGCAGTTCCGGCGGAACAGGTCCTTTGCCGACATAGACACTTTTTGCACTGTCCCCCACGGCTCCATTGAAAGAGACTCCAACATCCACAGATACAATGTCTCCTTCCATAATGAATCTTGATCTGCTGCCGATGCCGTGAACGACTTCATCATTTACGGAGATACAGATATTGCCGGGGTAGCCGCAATAATTGAGAAAAGCGGGTACTCCCCCCATGGAACGGATGATCTCCCCTGCGATCTGATCCAGATCGTAAGTTGTCATTCCCGCCCGGACGGAACCGGCGATCTGTTCCCTTGCCTGTGCAGTCATGGAAGCTGCCACTCTGATCCGTTTGATCTCTTCGGATGTGTGGATCACATAATTGCGTCCCATATTCTGTATCTCCTTTTTTTCTTTGTGCTTCCGCGTCAAAATAAAACACTCCGGAAAAACACAGAGCCTTTCCGGAGAGAAGAGTTATCAGGCGTTCAGCACTCCCACAAGAGCTGCGTAACCCTGATCTTTGGGCAGAGACGCGTCAATGGGGAAGAGAATACCTTTTTTGGTGTAGTAGTCGATAAGGGGGGAAGTCTGCTCATCATAGACTTTCAGACGGTTCTGGGCAGTTTCCAGAGAGTCATCACTTCTCTGATAGAGTTCGCCGCCGCAATGGTCGCAAACGCCTTCCACAGCAGGTTTGGCGAAGATTTTGTTGAAACTTGCCTTGCACTGACGGCAGATGAGACGGGCTGTGAGACGCTGAATGAGGATCTCGCGGGGAACATTGAAAAGAACGACGGCATCAATGCTGCGTCCGCATTTTGCAGAAGATTCTGCAAGCAGTTCCGCCTGTGCCACAGTACGGGGGAAACCGTCAAGGATGAAACCGTCAGCACAGTCATCCTGCCGGATACGGGCTGCGACCATATCTGCAACGATCTGATCGGGAACCAGCTGACCTTTATCCATAATGGCTTTTGCGCTTTTTCCAAGTTCAGTACCGGCAGCGATCTCCGCCCGGAGAATGTCTCCTGTGGAGATGTGTGCAAGTTTTTCCGCAGCCATCAACGGTTCGGAAAGGGTTCCTTTACCTGCCCCCGGAGGGCCGAGGAAAATAAGATTCTTCTTTTTCAGCATGAAAGTTCCTCCATGATAAATATGTTATTTTCTTTTTGTAAGGTTTGTGTCCCATTAATTTAATACAAAAGTTGCAAAAGTCAATTCACATACCGGGAAAAAGAAGAATTTTTCCGGTTATTTCACCATTTTCCGCAAAGAGGCAAGGCTTTGGACTATGAGATGATCTCCTGCATCCTCTGTGATTACAAAGGGGGTGAAGGAATTGATCGTCCCTGCTTCATAGCCGCCGGCGGCAAAGGCTCCTTTATCCGGCATGTAGGAAAGGTATCCATTGGTATTGCCTGTCAAAAGGGTATAAGGGAAAGGGCCGTATTTACGCAGACGCAGAGAGAAAACGGAAAACATTTCATAAGGGAAGGGGACTATGGCAACCGGACCGAAGGCGAGAATCGTCCTGCGGAGGATCTTTTCTGTTTGGGGAGCGTTCAGTAAGGCATCATAAAAAGATTTTGCAAATTCCCGATCTTTTTTTCTTTCCGGATCTCCGGAATAATTTTCCATGATCTCTTCCACTTCTTTCAGAGTCAGACCGGGTTTCAGTGGGACACGCAATTCATCTGTATGGAGCAATAAGGGCAGATCGCTGCGGAAATCCCTGATCTCCTCCAAAGCCCGGAGAGCATCGAATGCAGCACGGGAACCCACTTCATTTACAGACAGTTCCCCGTCGCCTCCGCCTGCGGCAAATGCTCCCGGATCTGCCATATACCGGTTGGTTCTGGGCCCTATATCTCCAAATCCCCCGTTGAGGAAAAGCACAGGTACATTGTTATAACGGGAACTGACACGGCGTTTCATCACACCGCACCAGTCGCTGGAGATTGCTTTTGTTGCCCCCATACAGGTGTTGTGGCAGGAGGTATGGATGATGATCCCCAGATCCTCATTGGTTTCCCTGTCAAGAAAACGGCTCACCGTCATATTGCTGTCACAGATCTGGTACGGGTCTTCGATAAAATTCTTTACCTTACCGTTTTCATCTGTTCCCCGCCGGGAAACTCCTGTTTTGGTCTGTGTGACGGTAAAGCCTGCTTTCACTTCTTTCAGATTTTCCTTTGCCTGTTTTACGGCTCCGGCAATGTCGGGGATTTTGTCATAAACATATTGGATGCCTTTTTCCTCCGGATCGACATGGAGTCTGCCGAAGGAATGTATATGCCCTGTATGCGGGGCGGAATGAGTGTGGGAACAGCTTAGAAGGATATTTTCTTCCGCAATGCCCGCCGTTTCAGAAATACCTTTGCAGATCACCGGGACAAGATCCATACTTATGTAGCACCAGTCCAGATTGATGACAGAAGCTGTTTTATCATCCTCCTGCATAACGGCAACGGTCGCCTCCAGGGGGGAGTGGATACTTTCGGCAAGCCGCTGTGGAGTTCCGTAGCCTGTCAAATAGATCCCCAATTCAGGTGTGATATCAGCAATGGCAAAACCGATTTTCATTTTTTTTCCTTTCCCTGTGTCGTTTTTATATGTTTTTTATAGAATATACATGTTTTCTGCAATTTTTAAATATTGCATTACTGCGGAAAATATTGAAATAGTGTTTTTTGCCTGCATTTTCTTTCCTGTGTAAAGTTTTTGTTTTTATCTTGAAAATGATGTGACCAAGAGATATATTAATCAGAATATATGCTGTTTTTTAATTGCCGGGGATTTATTCTGTGTTATACCAGCGGATATTCCCCGTAAAAGAAGGTGTGTCGTGAATAAAGACGGAAAAAATATGCAGAAAAGTACACTTATTGCCCCCGGTGTCGATAAACAGGTCAACTGGCAACTGAATATGTGGATGCTGTGGTTTTCCCAGCTTCTGATCTTTGCCGGATTTTCAGCGATGATCCCTTATGTGCCGCTGTTTATCAGGGATGTACTGCATGTGACAGACGAAAAAGATCTGGTCATGTATGTGACCATGTTCAATTTTATTGGAACAGGAGCTTATGCCGTATTCAATCCCATCTGGGGGACTCTATCCGATAAATGGGGGGTGCGTCCCATGCTTTTCCGGGGGACATTTGTAACGGCGTTCATCTTTCCTGTCATGGCATATATCACCAATGTGTGGGTATTTATCCTTCTGCGTTTCATTACCGCCGCCTGTGCCGGGACAACGGCGGCAAGTCAGATGATGGTGGCAAGAAATACCCCGGATGACAAACAGGGATTTGCTCTGGGAGTGCTGACTACCTCTATCTGGGGCGGTTCCGTTCTGGGAAATGTTATGGGGGGGATGCTGATCCATTATACCGGAAGTTATGCCGCAGTTTTCTGGCTTTGCGGTATCATGTATTTTATAAGCGGATTTGCCATCATCTTTACAAGGGATACCCCGCTGCACCGTAAAGAGGGCAGGGCTTCTTTCCTGACCCTCCGTCTGCCCCGCAGCCTTTACAGTATTCTGCCTGATACCATGAACAGTTTTCTGCTGCACCTGCACATTAAAACCGCTCTTGCAGAAGAATTTGCGGAAAACAATGATTCAGAGACCGGAAAAACTTTACAGAAAAAGCATCCCTGGACATCCTATCTGCCTCATCTTGCATTGGTGATCTGGCTTCTTCTGCTGCTCTTTGTCCTTATGGGGATCAGCAGAAGTTATACAGCACCCTATCTGGCACTGAAGGTGGCAACCTATACGAAGGATGCCGCATACTGGACAGGGATCGTCAGTGCCGCTGTCTGTGCCGGAGCGATCTTCTCCGGCGTCATCATGGGGTATCTTTCCGATAAAGTTTCCCCCCATATACTGATGATCCCGGTTCTGGTGATCTCGGCTGTGACCCTTGCTTTCCAGGGGTGGGCTTCTTCCATATTGACTTTTACTGTGATGCGGGTCATCCAGAATATTATTGCAGGAGGCATCCATCCGGTTTTGCAGAAAATGCTCTCCGCCGTGACGCCCAAGCGCAGCCGCGGGACAGCTTTCGGATTTGCCTCCTGTGCTTCCAGTATCGGGACGATGCTTGCCGCCTTGATGGGGTGGGGGAGCCATACATTCTTCTCCCTTGACGGGATATTTTATTCTGCGGCAGTCTTTACCGCATTGATCATTCCTGTGTTTATCCTTATTATGAACATGGCAATGCGGTATCCCATGTATGTGACAAAACAGAAACAGATGAAAAAATAATACTTTACACTTAAGGATACGGATATGGAAAAGAAAATAAATAAGGTTGGATTCATCCGGTTTGAACAGGATGATATGGGACTTTTTCCGGCGAGGATCGGCATTTTCGGAGGAAGAAGAACTTTGTCGGTATCTCTGGACAGTACCGGGATCTACTCTCTGAAAACTGATGAAGGGATCTTTGACGGTTATGAATTTCAACTTGCGGATATTTACGAAGAAAAGGATCTTCTCAAATTTACTTTCCGTTCTCCTTCCTCTTCCTTTACTCTGGAAAGTACATGGAAATATGATGAAATGTGCAATATCATCTCCCGTAAAGACGTATTTATCAACACCGGCAGTGAAGTGCGTATCGTAAACCGCTTTTTCCCGAAAATCGTTTTCCAGAGCGGGGATTATTCCCTTTATACCCAGCAGTGCCGCTGGGGATTGGAAAGTCAGGGCCAGTGGCGGGAACTTTCCTGCGGAAGCATTGAATTGAGTTCCCGTCTGGGCGGATGGACGGAAGGGGGGACGCCTTTTGCCGTTCTGCGTACACATGAATCCAAAGAAGCTCTTGCATTCCATGTGATCCCCAACGGCGATTATCTTATGCGCTTTTCTGCGTCTGTGGTTTCCACCATGAAACCCCACTGTATTTTCCAGTATGGACTTTCCGATGAAGATCTTGAAGCACTTGTGCTGCCCGGGGAAAGACTGGAAGCTCCGGAATTGCTGATCCAGAGATTGCCTTCAAGAGAGGAATACAGCGGTACGGCTCTGCTGCACCGGTATGCAAATAAATATCTCTGTCCGGAATGGAAACCCCTCCCTGTACTGTATAATACCTGGCTTGATGTGATGGGCGATCTGGATGTTCCCAGGATGAGAAAACAGCTTCAGGCAGCAAAGAAGGCGGGGTGCGAAGTATTTGTCATTGATGCAGGCTGGTATAAAGATGCCGGAAACTGGACAGAAAAAGAGGATAAAGCCTTTTGCGGGAAAATGAAAGAGTTTGCCGATGAAGTACGCAAGGAAGGACTGGGGTTCGGGCTTTGGATCGAACCGGAGTTTTTCAGTCCCACCTGTCCGGCAGTAAAAGAACACAAGGAATTTTTTGTAACTACAGACGGCAGATGGAAAGATTCCGCCAGAATGCGTATGGATTTTACCGTACCGGGGGCAGTGGATTTCTACTATGAAATGATTGCTTCGCTGATCCGGAAATATGATCTTGCCTACATCAAATTCGATATGAATACCACTCCCGGACGGGATGATACAGGAACGGCACTTTACGGATATATCAAAGGCATCCATGAAGTCATGGCGCGTTTGCGGAAAGATTATCCCGGAACGGTTCTGGAAAACTGTTCCAGCGGGGCAATGCGTACCACACTTGCGGAATTGCCTTATTTCGATCATCATTTTGTAAGTGACAATGCCAATATCCTGGATGTATTGCACATTACACAGGGGACTGCATTGCGGATGCCTGCGGGAAGGATCATGCGCTGGCTTACCATTGCTTCTGCCGGAAGTTTCCGTCTGTGGCCCTATCCTCCGGAAATCGCCGTCATCCAGCCCCAGAATGCCACATGGAAACACTATGAGGAAACGGATCTGACCTGCGGCATCCTTGCCTCCATGTTGGGGGTATTGGGTTTTTCCGGAGATTTTGCAAGTCTGAAAGAAGAGACGCTTTCCTCTATCCGGGAAGTCACGGAATTTTATAAGGAACATAAAGAGGTCTTCCAGAATGGGGAAATGACTCTTCTCACCCCGCCGGACAGTATAGATCACCGTCACGGTTTCATCTCTTTTCTTGTTTCCCACCGGGAAAGCGGAAAACATTTTCTGTTCCTTTTCTACCGCAACTGCGATGGAGCAAGCCGCATGATCCTGAAAGTACCTGCTTCTCCGGACGAAGGGTTGGATAAAGAACTTCTCTATAAAGTTATCCCCCGTTTCGGCAATCAGGAAAGTGCAGTTGCTTTCACAGCCTCCGGAAATGAACTTGCCGCAGACGGCATTGAAATACCCCTTCATGTGGAACAGCACGGGGATTTCAAAGGATGTCTCTGGGAGATCGTGAAAGAGTGAAACAGAAAGAAGCCGTTTGCGTTGAATACGGCATCTTTTTGTGTAATGACCGGTTTCTCTTCAGTATTCGTAGAATACTGCTTGAAAAAAACATTTTTGGATGTATTTTAAGGTGGTGATCCACTTAAAAAAACGAAAGGATATTGTTATGAGTAATTTTGAATTCGGTTATTCCCAGGAGGATATCACACCTGCCTATGGTGCCCCGCTTTGCGGGTATTTCAACCCCCGTCCCAATAAGGGAGCATACGACCGCCTGTCTGTCAAGGCTGCCGTGTTCCGCACCGGGGAGGAACTGGCTGCAATCGTTTCCTATGATCTCTGTCTGATCTCTTCCAAATTTTTCGATCAGCTGGAAGAGGAACTGCGGGAAGAAGGTTCCCCCCTTGCCGGTAAAGTCCTCTACTGCTGCACCCATACCCATACCGGACCTTATACCGGGCCCATCTTCGGACTGGATCCCGATGAAGCATATATGGAAGATCTTGCCCAGAAAACAATTTATGCTCTTGCAGAAGCCTATGCCTCCCTTGCTCCCGCCGAACTTTATACCACTGAAACAGAATGTACTTCTCTTGCCTTCAACCGCCGCTATATCATGAAAAACGGCAAAACTCTTACCAATCCGGGCAAACTCAATAAAGAGATCGATCATCCCGAAGGCGGTATTGATCCCCGCATCATGATCATGGATGTTCGTCAGGAAGGCAGAAGTGTGCTTCTTATGGCAAATATCTCCAATCATACCGATACCATCGGCGGCGATATGGTTTCCGCCGACTGGCCCGGTATCATGGAAAATGCCATCCAGCAGGCTGTGGATTACGAACTGCCTGTAATGACCATTATCGCTCCTCAGGGAAATATCAACCACTTTGATGTGACCTCTCCTGTCAACCAGACGGGGATATGAAGAGGCTAAACGCATCGGCAAAGCCTATGCCGCCGCGCTGCTGGCCGC
>JAFVRL010000042.1 GCA_017504325.1 Lentisphaeria bacterium
AACACGCTTTTATTGTCTTTTTTTACTTGTTTTTCTCCTTTTTGTCCAGCCGTTGACAGGTGTGGAACTTGTGAATGAAAATGGAATAAATACTTTATTGCTTATGCCTGCAGATCCTTCGGAAGCACAGAAATATGCTGTTGAGGAATTTGCCCGTTATGTGGAAAAGATCACCGGAAAAAAACTTTCTGTTGCGGGAGAAAAGAAGGGAAGTGGTCTTTTTGTGGAGTGGATCAGAAGTTCGGCGGAAAAAATGAAACTTCTTCCGCAGGCGGTGCAGAAGAAAGCTGCCGGACTCAAAGGGGATGCGTTCCTGATCGATGCAGATAAAAATGGCGTCCGGATCATCGGCAGACATGACCGGGCTTTGCTCTATGGTACATACCGCCTTCTGAAAGAGGAAGGTGTCATGTACCTGATGCCGGGAGAGGAAAATGAAGTTGTACCCCGGAAAAAAGTTTTTACTGTGAAAGAAGGAGTGCGTATTTTTACGCCTGCATTTGCTTACAGGAAGATCATTCTTAACGGCGGAAGCGGATATACTCCTGATACTTACGACTGGATCACCCGCAACGGTCTGCAATTTTTTGCCGGAGGCAGAGCTCCGCAGAAGAGGTATGCAAAATGGGCTCCCGTCTATGGCGGAGGCGGACACGATCTTACCAGTCTTATGCTGGGGGACAGAAAAGGGGTGAAATATGATGTTTTTGTAAAAGATCTTATGCAGAAACATCCGGAGTATTTCGGTCTTCTTGACGGCAAACGTACATTTGGCGGTAATCCTTCCAGAACCAATCCCGGACCTTTCGTTCAGGTCTGCACCACCAATAAGGATGTGCTTGGTCGTATGGTCAATACCGTAAAAGGAGCCATCAAAAACTTTGAGGGCATGGAATATGCAAGAACCTTTTCCGGGGACGATCATACCAATTGGTGTTGTTGTGCTTCCTGTCTGAAAGCAGATGGAAAAACACCTGCCGATAAGAATGGAAAAATATCCAACCGTTTCTGGCTTTTCGTCAATCACATGGCAAAAAATCTCCTTGACGGGAAAAATCCGGATCTGACATTGTATGCCATGGTCTATCAGAATTACAGGACTGTTCCGGAAGGGATCAAGCCTGACAGCAGGGTGGTTCCCATTATCTGTCCTCATCAGAGATGTTATGTCCACTCTCTTACCGATGAAAAATGTCCTGCCAATATTGAAAAGTTCAAAGAACCTATGTTTGACAGCTGGGCAAAAAGTCCCTGTAATGCTGTTACATTTGAATACCATACCAATCTTCCGGCAAATTCCTATCTACCCATCGAAGAACCCTGGATCAGCGACTTGAAATATTATCATAAACTCAAGATGAATGGATTTGGCCTTGTAACACGCGCTCCCGACGGAAAAGGATATATCGCCAGAAGAAAATATCTGGGGGAAAATATGTGGAGAAGTCTGTGGCAGCTCCATTATCTTACCGGTGTTTTTGCCTGGGATATCCATGCAGATTATGATAAGATTTGTGAAAAAATCAATTCCGCCTATTATGGCAAAGCATGGAAGGAGATGAAAAAATACAGGCATGCCTTGAGAAAATATCTTCTTTCCTCCTCCACGCACATGTATTACGGGGCTCCGTATTCTCTTACCGGCAATGTGCTGGATCAGCCCGGAGCATTGAGTACGCTTGAAAAGCATCTTTCCAATGCGGAAAAAACGGTGAAGGATGATCCTTTATACCGGAAACGGGTACAGAAGGAGAAAGGATATTTTGAGAGGGACTGGAAGAAATATTTTCTTGACTTGCAGAAAAAGAAAGATTCAGATATTTCTGTGGGGAGAGTTCCTGCAAAGATCGTTATTGACGGCAGAGAGGATGAAGTATGGAAAAAGGCTTCTCCCGTCCACGATTTTATTCTTGCAGGAAGAGAGAAAAACCGTCCGGAACTTTCTGCATCCATGAAAGTATTTTTTGATGAAAATAACCTTTATTTCTTTCTGAAAGGGGAGAAGAACAGAAAAGGAACCATGCGTCTTTCCGGAGAAAACGGCAGCAGGAAACTTTTTACCGATTCCCATTTTGAATTGATGTTAAGTTCTCCTTCCATGAAAGGAAAAGATTATCAGATCGCCATAAATGGAGCAGGAAAATATATCCAGCTTTCCGGCAACGGGGCAATGGAAAGAAGGGAAACGGATATAAGACCGCTTGTTGCCGTAAAAGATCAGGGAAAATATATTTGTATGGAAATATGTATGCCTGTTAAAAATCTTTCCGGCAAAATCGTTCCCGGGGATGTATGGAAGATCAACTGTGCGTATGTGGCTCAGAAAGAGGATGGAAAGATGGAATTTTCCACCATTTGTGACGGCTTGTTTCATGGAGTGCCGCTTTTCCGCAATGCGGTAATGGGGAACAGTGCCAAACTTGTGGAAAATGCAGATTTTGAACTTCTCCGGACTCCGGAAGAACCGAAAAAGAAAGGCAGAAAGAATTCCTGGCTATTTCCCGATGGAAAATCCTTTTCCTCCTGGCGTTTCAGCAATGCAAATCCGGCAACTTTGAAGATCGGGAAAAAGGAGGAAAATCCCTGTTCCGGCAATACATTCATGCGGGTTCTTGCCAAAGGAAAATTCGCTTTTGTGGAACAGACGGTCAAACTTCCTCCCAAAGAACGCAATACCGGAAATTATTCCTTCCGTATTGCTGTCCGGGGCAAAGGAAAACTTCTTGTGCGTCTGCGGGGACCGAAAACAAAATATTATGGAAATATTGCTGCAAACATAGATTCTGAAAAATGGGAAAATGTTTCCGGCAGTATCCGGTGTGATGAAAAAGGTTATCTTGTACTTACATTGCGGATCAACGGGGATCTGGATCTGGATTCATTGCGTCTTGTCATGGTGGAGGAAATGAAAGAAGACATGCCGGATTCTTCCAAACATTAAAGAAAATCCACAGCTGTCCCATAAAATCATGGAAAAAAGAGAAATGTTCGGTTGCCAGGCGAGGCGGTTGCCGCCGAGCGCGCAGTGGATGTGCGAATGAACCGCAGGGCAATCGCCTTGCGGACGCTCACAAGGAATTGTGAGCGTA
>JAFVRL010000043.1 GCA_017504325.1 Lentisphaeria bacterium
GCCGTAACAGATAGGTTTGCAACTAAATTATAAACCAACAAACTAATAACTTATGAAAAGGTTCTTCACTATTCTATTTGCGTTGCTTGTCGTGGCAGAAAAAAGATCCCTGCGGCGACTCCCAGAGGCAAACTCATCTGACGGAACGCCTGAAG
Source organism: Lentisphaeria bacterium (assembly GCA_017504325.1). GTDB lineage: Bacteria > Verrucomicrobiota > Lentisphaeria > Victivallales > UBA1829 > RGIG5327. Next base: position 156 of record JAFVRL010000043.1, read on the forward strand.
AAAACTTACATTGCTCACCATTCCCATTGCCGCAAGGACAAGCAGGTAGGCAGCTGTATAGAATACCCCGCAGACACAGGGCGAAAAGGAACGGATGCTCTTTTTGATGAATTCCGCTTTTTCCCTTCTGGAACAGAGAACAAGGACAGCAAGAGCCAGAGTAAGAAAGATCTCTACAAGACAAAGGTAGGCTCCGGAATTCAGGATCTTGCCGGAAGCGGAAACTTTTGTGAAAAGTCCGGTTGCCATACTGTCCATGATGGTATAACCGGTAGTTCCCGCTGCTGCCAGAAAGATGGGCCCCAATGCTTTAAGCGGGATCCCTTTGAAACTCAAAAGGGAACGCATGTCTTTCTGGGGAAGAATAAGACACCCCAGCGCAACAACGGTAAATCCTGCACATGCGGTTTTTCCCGGCATTGCCCCCAGACGGAACAGCAGAGTAAGGATGGCAATAAGCAGTACCGGTAATGCCCGGATCATGGGATATGCCATGGATATATCATTCCTTTTATATGCCTGAAACAACCCCACTACATAGATGAACTCAAAAAAGACGCTGGCGGCAAGATAACCCCAGAAGGCAGGCGGCAGATCGCTCCATTGCACTTTCGCAAGGATTATGAAAGGAAGCAATACAAGGATGGAAACGATGTTGACCACAAGGTAAAATGCTCCGGAAGGTCTGCCGGCTTTGCTGATAAAATTCCATCCGGCATGTAAAAATACGGAAATAAAAATAAGGATAAATGCGGAAATCGTCATTTTTTACAGCTCTTTTTATTTATTTTTCTTTATTCTGAAAAGATATAATTTACCTTGTTTTTCTTTTTTTTCAAGATGAAAAAGCAGGAAAATGCCGGGGAAAGTACCTCAACGGGTTTCACAGGAAAGAATGATCGTTCCATAAGGCGGTATCCTTGCATACAGAAGAGAAGTGTTTTTCCCGTCTTCCACGATCCGTACCGGCCGGGAAGGTTCTTCTGTGAGGGCGGTACAGGAACAAACGGAACCTTTCAAGCGGATCACGGAATCCAGATAGAAGCCTTTTTCACTTCTTGCAAAGATCCTGTATTTGTTTTTGCCGCATCTTACGCTCCACACCCGCAGAAACTCTTTTTCCTTTTCCGGAAGCACAAAGGAAGATTCCTGATTGAGTTTTTCTACAAAGTGTCTGCAAAGAGAGCTGTCTGCAATATCCTTCTCCTGTAATTTCCACAGCCAGGATGGTTCTTCCCCTGTTTTTTCAGAGTTCCTCCATTGGATCTCCTCTTCAAAAAGCAGTTCATCCTTTCTGCGGATCCGGGCGATACTTTTACCATTTTCCATGAGACCGAAGAAGGCAACAAGTCCGGGATACTCTGCCAGAAAACTTTTTGCCTCCTCCGACAGAAATGCCGGATGCAGGATAAGAAGAGGCGGAGAGAAAAATTCTCCGGAGTTCTTTCTTTTTTTCATCTCTCTGAATGTGATAACAGAAGGCAGTACCGCACCGGAATGGATCAGGGTATGTAAAAGGGTGAAAGAGGAACTTGTCCGGTCTTTCCCTGCGCATGAAGCATAAAAATGAAACTCGTTATCAAAACTTTTTTCATCCAGAAAAACATGGGCGCAGGGCAGATGGAATACCTCCCCGTCTGCGGCAAGAAGCCGGATCGTGTCGATCATGTGCCATTCCCCGGAAGTGATCCCGTCCCCCAGACATTCCAGAATACCGTCGGCACACCGTCTGCCGTTGCAGAAAAGGTTGTATAAGGTATAGGCTTCTGTCCGCATCCGGCATGGGGCGTGCCGGAGTGCATTGTATTGTTCCATGCCGTCTTTGATACAGCCTAAAAGACGGATTTTTGTTTCCGGAAGCGTCCCTTTGAGAAGCAGGAGCATACTCTGACATTTTTCTATACAGGAGCTTTCCGTATCGTTCCATCCCTCCAGTTCCAGAACTGCGGAACTTGCTTCAGCAAAAAAGCCGTCAATACCGCATTCTGCAAGAAGTCTGTAATCTATACCGTACCGGAAAAGTGCCTCAAACGGATCTCTTGTCCAGCAGGTATTCAAAATACAGAAAAATCCTTTCTTTTTCAAGGCTTCCGATGTTTTTTTCCAGAAGGCAGCATGCTCTGACGCATAGAAAAGACTCCACTGCTTTCTGTAAGTGGAAAGGATGTATTCCGCCATTTGCGGGTGAGGCAGTTCCGGCAGTTCTTTCCCGATATAAGCGGAAAATTTGGTCAGCATCTCTTCAGAAAAATCCCCGTCGCAAAGTGCGTACCTGGGATGACCGAATCCGTCACAGCCGTGGAAAGCATCAAAATGATAATCTTCCAGAAAACGGAGAAGCTGCCTTATAAAA
>JAFVRL010000044.1 GCA_017504325.1 Lentisphaeria bacterium
GCAAGGTATTTACCTGACTTTGCCGGGATCTTCAAGATCCATTCTCCGTTGGGAACCGGCAAAGTGACTGTCTGTTTCCCTTTGGCGGAATTACCGGTACTGTTGCAGAGAAGCAGAAGATTATTTTCTTTTTCAGATTTTACAATGACATTGGCGATCTGCCGTATCATCAACGGGCGGGATTTATCCCGTACGATTTTTTTAATTTCTTCTCTTACGAAGGGATCGGAAACATATTGTGCCGTAAGGGAAAGGAGTTTTTCTGTGGGGTTGAAACTTTCTTTGGTATACAATTTCTGCAAACCTTTCCACCATTGGAGATCCGGATCATTGAGGAGCTTTTGTTCAAGCGCAACTCTTTCCTTCATAGCCTTTTCCGCTTCCGGAAGATATTGAAAAAGTTCCAATGCGTGTTTGGCATCTTTTACAGTACCTGCCGGCGTGAGAAATTCTGCAAAACTTGCCTTGACACCATACTCTATATAAGTAAAGGCATCCATAAGGATTTTCGCTCTTTTTTTCTGTGCTTTTGTTCCGGAGGAAGAGGCGGCAGCAAGCATTTTTTCCATATTTTCACGCAAATATGTCATATCCCCTTTCTGTAAGCCATTCATATAGGGACCAAAAGGTGTCATTGTATGGTAAATGGCATCTTTACTTTCCGCAAATGCTGTTTTTGAGGCTTTTTCCACCCAGAATCTTTCCCAGAAATCATAATATTTTTTCAGATATACTGCCCCTTCTTTTCCCACACAAGCACTATACCACTGCCACAACAGCTTCTCAACATCCATACAGGGATTTTCGGCAAGTTTCAGGTAAAGATATCTTTTAGGTCCATCACCAACGCTTTCAGCCCCCTCCACGAACATTCCCCGGAAGTTATGTTTTGCCATCAACCGGAAAATTTTACCCTGCTGTTGAAAACTGATTCGCGGCAATGTGTAATAAGAATCTCCGAAACCGTATTCCCAAACCCCAAGACTTGCGCCGGTTTTATACCATTCACCGATCCAGGAAACAAGTTTTTTATAAATATCCGGATATTGTGTCGTTCCGATATCAAAGCAAAGAAAAACGGTGATACGGGGATGCAATTTAAAATCCGGGGCAATATGAGTTTCCCTGTAAGCCAAAGTTCCGAAAAAAATATCAGGGAACTTTTTGCTGACCCTTTCAGCAACAGCATTACACCAATGAAAATAACTGCGGGAATGATCTTTATAGCGGAACTCCGGTCCAAACATCCTCGTATATTTTCTATCCACTTTTCTTCTGTTAAAAGATTCGCACCTGCTGCACTGGCAATATCCTCTGTTATCGTTTGGCGAAAGGGAAATGGATCTTGTCTGCGGATGTTTCAACAAATATTTTTCAATATTTTTTACGGCTTCATCCACAGATTTTTCCGACATGTGACAGGGTTGGAAATCACTTTGATAGGTGGGGGCAAATTTTTTATATTCTTTTGCCATATCCAGCCTTTTCCCTTTAATGAAAGGAAAGACCTCCCTGTCCGGCCACCTGTTTGATGCAATATACTCTTTGACAGGCAAAATATAACGGGGCAACTGGTGTTGGCAGTCAATCATCCATTTCAATCCTAAAGGTTCAAGATAAGAGTTTACTCCATTGGAAAGAGAACGCTCCAAATTGAAAAAAGGTTTATATTCCAGTTTTTCTTCCGCTACTTTGATATCTTTTACATCCGGTTGAAAATGTAATCCATTTACGGTCGGCCAAACATAAACGATTCCGGCATATTTTTCAAGAATGAGTGCAAGGATCCTCACAAGCCCGTCTTTACTGCCACTTACTTTCATTATATTTTTCGCAGGAAATGTTACCTCTGCTTCAATGAGACTTGTTCCGGGCCGATTATCCTCTGTTATCAGAATACAGTTTTTTTGATTTTCTTTCTGTATGGAGTTTCTTACGGCAAGTCTGACACAAGTTGCCTGAAAAATCGTTTCAGTAAATGCTTTTACAGCTTTTACCGTTTCCGGAGAAACTGTCTTGTCCATTACAATACAGGCTTCTGCCTTTCCCTGCTTGACAATATCAAAACCGGAAACGGGAAATGCCTGTATTATAAAGAGAAAAAGAAATACAATAAAAATTATTTTCATTCTTCATCCAGCTCCCCGGAGGTTTCAATGGCAGAAAAATCTTTACAACGGGCTTTTTCTTCTGCTGTAAAACGAGGTTTGAGAATAATGGTGGCTTCCGTGACATTGGCAGAAGGGGTATATATACAGGAAATGATTGTAAATTTTTCTGCGGTAAGTTTATGCCATTGCATGGTCTTATACCCTCTTTTCCCCTCTTCTCTGATCACAAAACGCATAGCGGTAGCAGGATTGGTTGAGGCACTGTCCATTTTAAGAGACGCCCGGATAAGATAACTTTTTTTCGCAGTTACTTTGATTTTTGCACTGCGTCCGTTTCTGGTCACAGGATAAAAGGAACGGAATTTTTCCGGGATGAGGTTGTTATCCTTTTTCTCCTCTTTTTTTACGGGGACAGAAGTTTTTGCCGGTTGCTTTGCTTCTTTTTTGGTTTCGGA
>JAFVRL010000045.1 GCA_017504325.1 Lentisphaeria bacterium
AAAAGGGAGCCTGTTCCATAGCCATTTTCAAAGGCAAGTTTCCGGGAAACTTCACTTCTGGTCATACCGGTGAGAGTGGAGGAACATTTTTATCTTAATGGACTTTTGCCTTGCAGATCTTCTTTGACAGAAAATAAAAAAGGGCTGCCGCGTTCCATAACGGTTTTGCAGCAACCCTTTTTGTTTTTTACGCAGGAAAAATCTTATTTTCCTACAAGATCAAGTTTGTTGAGGCTTATTGCAAGCTCTTCATCGGTGGGGATATAGTCTCCCATCTGACCATCATTGAACTTGCCGTAGGAAACCATGTCAAAATAACCGGTTCCGGTAAGACCGAAAAGGATGGTCTCCGCTTTGTTTTCTTCCCGGCAGCGGATGGCTTCATTGATGGCAACGCAAATGGCATGACTGCTTTCCGGAGCAGGAAGCGTTCCTTCCGTTCTGGCAAAAAGTCTGGCTGCTTCAAAGACTTTTGTCTGTTCCACAGTCGTTGCTTCAATAAGACGGTCATCATAAAGCTGGGAAACCACAGGACTCATCCCGTGATAACGCAAGCCGCCGGAATGACTGGCGGAAGGCATAAAAGAACTGCCCAATGTATACATCTTTGCCAGAGGACAGATCCTGCCGGTATCGCAATAGTCATAGGCATATCTTCCCCTTGTCAGACTGGGGCAGGAGGCAGGTTCCACGGCAATGAACCGGTAATCTTCCTCCCCGCGCAATTTGGCTCCCATGAAGGGGGAGATAAGTCCGCCCACATTGGAACCGCCTCCGGCACAGCCGATGATCACATCAGGTTTCACTCCGTATTTATCCAAAGCCGCTTTGGCTTCCAGACCGATGATACTCTGATGCAGCAATACCTGGGTAAGGACTGAGCCAAGCACATAACGGCAGGAGGGGGTATTCATGGCTCTTTCCACTGCTTCGGATATGGCACAACCCAGACTGCCGGAGGTTCCGGGAAATTCCGCAAGGATCTTGCGACCGGCTTCTGTGGTCATGGAGGGGGAGGGGGTCACATCGGCACCGTAAGTACGCATGACTTCCCGTCTGAAAGGTTTCTGTTCATAGGAACATTTCACCATAAAGACATGGCAGTCAAGTCCGAAAAAGGCACATGCCATGGAAAGAGCCGTTCCCCATTGTCCGGCTCCGGTTTCGGTGGTAACACTTTTCAGACCCTGCTTTTTGGCATAATATGCCTGGGCTATGGCAGAATTGAGTTTGTGACTTCCGGAGGTATTGTTTCCTTCAAACTTATAATAGATCTTTGCCGGAGTATTCAGGGCTTTTTCCAGGAAATAGGCGCGCACCAGAGGGGCAGGGCGGTACATCTTGTAAAAATTGAATACTTCGTCCGGGATGGGAAAATCAGCTGTGGTATCATCAAGTTCCTGCTGAACAAGATCTTCACAGAAGACCTGTCCAAGTTCTTCTGCTGTAATGGGCTGCATTGTTGCAGGATTCAACAGGGGGGCAGGTTTGTTTTTCATATCTGCACGCACATTGTACCACGCCCGGGGGAGTTCTTCTTCCGGCAGATAGATCTTGTAAGGGATCTCCTGTGTCTTTTTCATCACATTCACATTTTTTTGCATTTCTTCTGTACTCATTTTAAGTCCTCCCGAAAAAACACCCCTTCCGGTTCTTCTTCCGTAAGGGGTTCTGTTAAAAAAAAATGCGGATCAAACATTCTTGTCCGATCCGCCATGACTTACCAAAAAATTTCTTTACGCAAAAACCCCGGCCATGGCGCAACGACGCCAACGCCAGAAAAAGAATGAAGAGTTGTCAGTAGTATAAGTTTTCATAATGAGAATAATTTACACGGGAAAGAAAAGTTTGTCAAGGCATTTTTTGATTTTTTTTGATTTTTTCTTTCCCTCTTTTTGCTTTATGCTGTGGAAAGAATCTTTTTCCGGTTGTATATTAATAGGAAAAATAAATACAAATGGAGTATAAAATGAACGAATTTGAAAGTATGTCTGATGTCGCCGTCGAAGACGGCATGAAAAAGATCCGGGAATTTGCCCGCACCATCCGTAAAGAAGATTACCGGAACAAGACTGTTGTCTTTCTTGCTGACGGTATGGCGGATGAACCTCTGCCGGAACTTGCCGGAAAAACTCCTGTGGAAGCTGTGGATACTCCCTGTCTGGACAGTATCGCTTTGAAAGGTGCCAGCGGAACATTTCTCACTCTGCCGGAAGGATTCCCCACCTCCTCTGATGCTGCCAATATGTCTGTTATGGGATACAGTCTTGCTCAATTCTATCCCGGAAGAGGGCCTATTGAGGCGGAAAGTCAGGGAATTGAATTGAAAGAAGATGATATTGCATGGAGATGCAATGTGGTCTATGCGGAAGGGGGGAAAGAGGGGATATTGCGGGATTACTCTGCAGGACACATCTCCAACGAAATCTCCTCCCGGCTGATTGCTGATCTTAAAAAACATTTTGATTCTGACAAAGTCACCTTCCATCCCGGAGTGAGTTACCGCAATCTCCTTGTGCTTCACGGTAAGGAATTCAGCAGTAACGTGGATTACTATAAGCCGGATTCCTCACAGGATATCGCCGTAAAAGATCTGCCCTATACTGCTCTGGATGATTCAAAAGAAGCCGCTCATACTGTAGCTTTTATTAATGACCTTGTATCGCGTGCCTCCGAATTTCTTGCGGCGCATCCTTTGAATCAAAATGTCAAATCTCCTGCCAATATGATCTGGCCCTGGAGTCCGGGAAAGAAACCTTCTTTCACCTCTTTTACTGAAAAATACGAGGGAAAGACCGGGGCGATCATCAGTGCCGTGGATGTGATCAAAGGAATCGCAAAATGTGCAAAGATGGATGTGATCGAAGTGCCTGGTGCTACCGGTTTTACCGATACCGATTATGAAGGCAAGGCACTTGCCGCATTGAAGGCATTGAAAGACCACGACATGGTCTATCTGCATGTGGAAGCCATTGATGAATGCTCCCATCTGGGGGATCTTCAGCAGAAAATGTTTGCCATTTCCCAGTTTGAAAACCGTCTTGTCAAACCGGTGATGGAGGCATTGGAAGGGTGTGATGTCACTTTTGCCATTCTGCCGGATCATCCTGTTCCCATCCATGAGAGAGCGCATACAAGAACTCCGGTACCTGTTGCTGTATGCGGAAAAAATATTCCGGCGGACAAAGTAAAAAAATACGGGGAAAGTTTTGTCGGAGAGGGTGCGCTCGGTGCCATGTCCGGTGAAGATTTCATGCGTCTTGTTCTGGGATTGAAATGATCCTGCCCGGTTTTCCGGGAAAAAAGAAGCACTTTTTACAGAAAGCAGCAAACCCTTCCGTAAAAAGTGCTTTTTATTTTAAAGAAATTTTCTTTTCTCAATTTACATAAATTGGTGCACTCCAGGCATATTTCCCCTCTTTATCACGGATCCTGCACCGGATGGGGGATTGGTAGTGTTCCGGGATATTTACGGAAAAGGTACTTATCGTCTTATGATCCCCGTAATTGGGGAAGTCCGGTGCGGTCACGCATATTCCCCTGCTGTGTTCCGCCAGAATGATCACTTCAACGGCTTCTGTGAAATCCGCTTCAAACGTGCGGCCTTTCAGTTCAAGACGGTGAAACTCCGGTCCCTGGGTGGCATAATATCTGCCCATAGCCAGTGATGCCATAAGTGAAGGTACGCTTTTATCTTCCGCAAGGATCATTGTCCAGCCGCCGAAAAGATGATAGGAGGCGTGTGTATCATCCACAGCAAGGGCTCCGCTTACGAATCCGGCTTCAATGAGTTCGTTCCAGCATTGATCATTATAAGCTCTTCCTATACCCCGGCAGGAGTTGTTATATACTTCGATCCCGGAAATCCCGTTCAATGTAAGAACATCCCCGGAGGTGAAACCGCTCCAGTGAGGATGGGCGCAGAATACGATCCCGCCGGCAAGCAATACTGCCGTGATCGCATCTGAGGCAGAGGCGTATTCCCCGGCAAAATCTTCCGGAACATTCAGGGCAAGCAGATGCCAGGGGGTATTGCGCGGTCCGGGAGGATGCAGTTCGATCCCGGAAATAAGAGTCATTCCTTTCCCATCATAGGTGGAGATTTTATTGGTCTTTCTGTGATCGGTGAACGCTATGACATCATAAGAATGTTCTCCGTAGAGACGGATGATCTCTTCCGGTGTATAACCACCATCGGAATTTTTTGTATGCGTATGCAGATTTGCCTTGTAAACATTATAGTCTTTACCGTAAAAATTCATTTTACACCTCTTGATATATTGAGAAAGCTTACCCCATTAACATACATGGTGCTGCTCATATTTGCAATCGTACTTTTCAGAAAATAAAGTTTTTTTCCGCTTCCGATTTAAAAAAGAGGGACGGTAAGCATTGCTCCCGTCCACTTCCGGTTAAAAAATCAAAAAAATCAAATTTTTACGATCACCGCAAGAAGCACCAAATCTTCCGGACCCGCTGCTTCAATACTGTGGCCTTCCCCGCTGCGCGTGATGGTACTGTCGCCGGGGAAAAGTTCACATTTCGCCCCGTTATCATCGTAAAGCCCTTTTCCGGAAAGAATGAAATACAGTTCATCCTCATTTTCATGGACATGAAACCCAATGGAATCACCCTTTTTCAAGGTGATCACAGAATATAAACGCATATTCTCATTGAGTTCGGCTTTGCCGCTCTGCCAGATGTGGGCAAAAACAGCATCCCCGTTTCCGCCACGCACCTGATTACGGATCTCTGTGATCCTTTCATCTGCTCTTCTGATCATGGGGTCTCCTTATGCTTTTACAGGTCCGAAAATATTTCCGTACATCTTCTCGTTCAGAGATTCCACAAAAGCACTTACCTTGGTAAAGGTACTGCAGGGGTCGGTGGTCTGGTCCATGCAGTCCCCGTCAAGCCGCAAAAGCGGCAGATTGATCTCTTTCAACTCTTCCTGAAGGTGCTTGGAGAAGCAGCTGTCCGCAAGAGAACAGCGGCTGAAACCGTGATTGTAAAGAATGCAGCCAGTCAAATGGGCATCCTTTGCGTTCTGACGGATATATTCCACGCGCAGTTTGGGATCCAGATAACCCACAGTAAGAAGTTTTTTGGCAAGTGATCTGTAAGGATCGGAGGGATCCAGTTCCGCCCAGTCCACAAAGTTCACCTCTTCAAATACGATGGGGGCATTGCAGGAAAGTTCAATAAAGTCAAGCAGTTTTGTATCGTAGAAGGGAGGCAGATGCAGCCAGAGGATACGGTGGGTGAGCTGCTTGTCCAGCCCCAGTTTTTCCAGCATGTCCCTTCTGGCAAGCAGATCTTCATAAAATTGCTGCTGGATGTCCACCATCTCCTGTTTTCCCCAGAGCTGGGAGAAAAGAACCGCATTGTAAACAGCTTCCGCACCCCGGAGAAGCGGCGGACTGTTCCAGCGCAGATGATTGCATTTCTTTGTAATGGCAGCTGCCTCATTGGAAAGATGACAGGCTTCTGCAAGTCTTCCTTCATCCAGTTTTCTGCCGAAGGCTTTTTCCATCCGTTCCACCGCTGTTTTAAGACCTTCAGCAACAACTTCGATGGAATGGGCATTTTCTATACGCACCGGAGTCTGCAGAGAGAAGAAATTTTCCATAAAATTATTTTCTCTTGC
>JAFVRL010000046.1 GCA_017504325.1 Lentisphaeria bacterium
CTTCAATGCAAAAGGAAATTGTTACGATCATATCGTAAAGGGCGGCAGAGGGGACAGAAGTTTTGATTATAACGGAAAATTTGCTGTTAAAGTTCTGAAAGACCGCTGGATACTGGAAGGAAAACTTTTTGCCGATGCGCTCGGTGAAAAATGTTTTGACGGTCAGATCTGGAAGATCAATATATTACGCAGAAGATTTCTTACAGATTCCCGTGAAAGCAGAGTCAGCAGCTGGAGTATGGGTTCCGGACACTCTGTGGCAGCTTTCCATGCGGTAAATTTTGCAGGGGAGAGAAAAAATCAGAATGTATATCATTCCCATCAAATCGATAAAAGATTTTTTATCAATGGTTCCTTCAATGAATTGTGGAAAGCCTCCCATAATAGCAATTTGAAATACTGGAATGTTCCCGGCAAGATCGCTCCGAAATACTGGGCGGTTTACGGTTCTCTGAAAGGGCGGACATTGGAAATGCTCCCGCATCCGGACAGACCCAAAGATCATTTTGTCCGTACCAATGGAACTCTTTTCCAGCATTACAAAGGTACTCCCGGAAATTTGAAACTTTCCTTCCGTGCAAAGGGTAAAGGCACTCTGGATGTATGGGGAATACGCAATCCTAAAGATAAAAAATCCCCCCGGATTCCCTCCGGAAAGGTCTATTACTATTTTGCAAGAGATCTGAAAATAGATTCGGATAAGTGGCAGACTTATACTTATGAGTATAAAAACGATCTGCCGGAGAAAAATATCCGCTTGACTATCGGTTTTGCCGTGAAAAATGGAATGATCGATCTGGACGATGTGAGCGTGGTGCCTGTCAGTAAATAAAAAATGTATAGCTGAACAGGGGAGGGCGATCGTAAAGGTTTCCCTCCTCTTTTTTGTTCACCTGCATAAAAAAACTGCCGTCTTTCTATTGCGAAAAACGGCAGAATGTAAAGAACAGAAAAAGTTATTTGATCCTTATAATAGCGTTTTTGTATGCTTCAAGAGTGATAACGCCGTCTTTCAAGGCTTCACCCATCACATTTTCGCCCTGCCATGCGGAGGGGAATGTAACAGAATGACCATTGAAGTTGGTAAGGAACAGAAGATCTCCGCGGCAACTTGCATCAAGTCCGGCGGGAAGAGCATTATTCTTTATTCCGGCAAGTTTTCCGGCATAATTAATAATATCCTGCAGAAGTTCTTTATTGACAGAATCCGCCGCATAATAGATCACATATCCTTTACCGTATTTATGGCAGGTGAGGAAGGGGCGTCCTTTCAAAACGGAATTACTGAAGGTCATCAATATTTCTGTATCGGCATCCGGTACGACCGTTCCTGTCCAGAAACCAAAAGTACCTTCCGAAGTTTTGCCGTTGAATGTACCGGAAACGACGGTCTGTTCGCTTTCAGCTCCTCTGCCGTCATAATCCGGAATGCAGTAGGTATCCCAAACGGGCATATTTTCAGCTACTTTCAGCCCCGCAAGTTTTGTAAGATGTTCCGGACCTTCCACTTTGATATTTTTTGCCCAGTTGTCAAACATACCGATCCTGCCGTTCATCAGCAATACCCCGCCGTTTTCCACATATTTTTCCAGCTTTGCCGCATAAGAAACCGGCATATAGGGATACATGGGAAGAACAAGCAGTTTATAACGGGAATAATCCACTTCAGAGGAAACGATCTCGGATGTCATGGAGGCATTGAGCATGGCATTGTGATTGGCGGAAAGCCACTCTTCATTGAATGTGAATCTGCCCACTCTTCCCAGAGCATAGTTCCAGCTTTGATCATAATCGTTGACCAATGCTGCATTTGTTTCAGGAAGAGGCAGTTCCTTATCTCCGTCAAGGGCATTGGCTTCAGCGATCATTCTGCCCAGTTCCTCATATTTTTCTCCGGGAACACCTGTGGGGCAGATGATGGTAAGATGTTCTTTTTCATTTCCACCGGGGTGATTGTTCCAGTTGAAGTAGAAAATATGATCGTAGCCGTGTCCGATAAAGAACCAGTAATACAACTGTGTAAGATCATGTCTGGGCCAGTCGGGAGCTGTGTTTGTTTCCAGCATCCAGGGTTTTACCCCCACTTTCAGCCCCCGGTAAAGATCGGTACAGTATCTGTGAAATTCATAATCTTTTGCGTATCTGGGATATAAGTCATTGCCGGTGAAATCCAGTTCATCAAAGACCTCGTAACGGTCACTTAAAACATAGTTGTTTGTACCGATTTTGGCATCGGGAATGACTTTTTTGATCTCACGCGCCTGAAGCAGGATAAAGTCTGCCTGTTCCCGGGAACGGAATCTGCGGGAATCCAGAGTACGGGAGGATGCCATATTTTCCCAGCGGTTTTCCAGTTCGATCTCATTGAAGGAGGCAAATTCGCCGCTCCAGAAGGTCGTACCCCACACTCTGTTGACCTCTTCGATGGTTTTGTATCTGTCTTTTACAAATTTACGGAATTTTGCCTGACATTCGGGACAGAAACAGTCAGGGAAACGGGAGCAGCCCGGTTCATTGTCGATCTGCCAGCCCACCACATAGGGATTGCCCTTTACCGCTTCCGCCATTTTTCTTGCCATACGGTTGCAGAAATCCCGGTAGATCTGACTGGTATAGCATGTATGGTCTCTCACGCCGAACCATGCTTTAGTGATCTGGTCGCGGTTGACTCTCAATACCTGGGGATATTCCCTGCACATCCATGCCGGGGCGGCAGAGGAAGGCGTACACAAAATAGTATTGACTCCTTCCTTACCGAAAATATTGATTGCTTCAATGAGCCAGTCGAAGGTGAAATTGCCTTCTGTGGGTTCCATGTGACTCCAGGCGAACTCCCCGATACGGATGGAAGTCACCCCGATTTTTTTCATTCTCAAAGCATCTTCTTTGATCTCATCCAAAGTCCATACTTC
>JAFVRL010000047.1 GCA_017504325.1 Lentisphaeria bacterium
AAAACCGGAAAAAACTTTTTTATACAGCAATGCTCCTTCTGCTTCTTGCAGGACTTCTTGCAAGAATTGCCGGAATGTACTTCATGCCCTCCCATTTTCTCCATAATGACGGAGGCGACTATCTGGATATTTCAAAACAACTCGCCAACGGCAACGGTTTTTCCAAAACCATCATCCACTGGTATGAAGCCACTCCCCCGGATTTCAAAGGCGAACCTCATGCGGCATTTCACCGCCCGCCATTACTGCCTCTATTGGGGGCGATATTATACCTTCTGCCCTTTGATATACTTCTTTCAGCAAAAATTGCTGTTCTCCTTATAAGCATGGCATGTATTCTTATGGTTTACATTCTGGCAAAAGAGATCTTTAATGACACAAAGACCGCCTTTATTGCCGCATTTCTTTATACCTTCTACCCCTATTCCATTTATCACGGGATCTGTTATTCTTCTGAAAATCTGTTTCTGATTTTTCTCTGCGGAGCATTTTACTTTCTTTCAAAATGTATCCGGAAGGATCTCTCTTTATCCTGCGCTTCTTTATGCGGCGGGATGATGGCTCTTGCCACCCTCACCCGGCCCCAGGGATTCGCTCTTTTCCTCATTCTTGGTTTTACCGGAACTCTTGTAATGCTTTTCAGAAAAACAGTGAGAAAAAAGTTGTTCAAGGCTCTTGTTTTTTATACGCTGGGAGCGTTTCTCATTCTTTCCCCCTGGATGATCCGTAACGGTCTGACGGCAGGAAAACCCACGCCTTTGACCTTCTACGGTCCCTACTCCTTTGCCCAGGCATCCAGCGATGTTTCCTATATGAGTTACCGTTATGTGGATACCCCCCGATATAAAGAAATGACAGATAAAACATGGGATTCTTTCCATGAGGAAAAACGCTCTTTTCTTGCGTCAAAAGGAATATACAAACTTCCGGACGGGGAAAAATACTGGAAAGAATGGGCATGGGAATACATAAAAAACAATCCGCAAAAAATGTGTTATATCGTATGGAAAAGAGTTCTGCACTGTTTCCGGGCTGTCCCCAATACCATTGCAACAGGTAAGATGACATCCGTTCTTATCCGGCTTTACCTCATTCCCTTTTTCCTCCTGTTTCTTGCCGGAATATATTTTGCAAGGAAAAATATAATGGTATTATTACTGCTGCTTTCCCCGTTGACGGTTCTGCTTTTTGCGGTGCCCTTCCTCATGCTTTTACGCTACCGCTATCCCTTTTTTGCACCGGTTGCAGCAATCATTGCTTCTTATGGACTTGTCAAACTTGCAGAATATATCCTTCCTTGCTTGCAGAAAAATAAAAAAGACCTTCCCCGGTGAGAACTCTGCGGAGAAGGTCTGTAAAAAAGCACAAAGGAAAAATTATTTCTTTGCGTCGGCAAGTGCGCCTTTGGCAAGAAGATATTTCAGCCAGGCAAAGTAGGAATCCCCCATCTGACGGTATCCGTTTTTATCCGGATGTACGCCGTTATTCTGCCGGATGATCCTTGTGAGATTCTGGGTATTGATCCTTGTTTTTGCTATGGGAAAGTTATTTTCCGTATCCAGATTCACATTGGAGGGGATCATCACAAACTTATCGTTGATCCGGCTTGCAAAGTGTTTTGCCATCGCCTGATTCAACCGGAAATGATTTCTGTAATAGCCGAAAGAGGTCTGTTTACATTTGTAGTTATTGCCGAAGGCATCCTGATTGGCTCCGGAAGTGACAAATCCCACTCCGATAACAGCATTGGGAGCTTCCTTGCGGAAAAGGGTAATAAGGGTATCCGCATTGGCAAGAACCGTTTTGATACGGGCATCCAGAGTTTTGTCCGTTGCACCGAAAATATCGTTCACACCAAGCTGGAAGGTAATGACATCAGGCATTTTACCGTTATTATATTTCTTCACATAATCCGCAAGACTGAAAACTCTTTTGCCGTTTTTTTCAAAGATAAATTTGCTTTTTGCCCGGTAGGTCTTGAAATTGCGGTTTTTGGGATCGGTCACATACTGGGAACGGAAAGTACTCCATGTCCAGCCGCCGTACCCTTCATGGGCAACGCCATTGGCAACGGGCTTTTTCCCGCTTTCTGCGTGACTGCCCACCATCGTGAGAAGAGGGGCTTTTTCCTTATTGCACAATGCAAGAAGCTGACGGGGATATTCTGTGGCATTGGTGAGAGAATCCCCCACAACAAGAATAGAGAGATTTTTACCCTTTCCGGCATCGGCGGAGGTAACATAAATGGTTGTGGATGCTTCCGCAACAAGACCTTTTTCATCATACACCCTTACGGTAAGGGGATAACTCTTATCCACTTCATTTCTCCAGGGGATATAAGTCCATCTTTTTTCCTCCTGTTTCCCTTTGGGACAATCCACATCAAAAACATAATTGGCGTGATTGATGGCAAAGAAGATGTTTTTAAAGTAGATATTGCACTCTATCCCCGGTACAGCATAGATTTTTTCCGGAAGAAAAATATCCCCCGCTTTGGCAAGTTTCTTTTCTTCCTTTTTTACAACAGTTTTTTCACTCTTCTTTTCAACGGGTTTATTTACAAAGCACTGGCAGCCCTGCAAAAACATGATCGCAGCACAAAAGAGTACGGCACCTGCAAAAATTCTTTTTCTTCTGTTCATACATTCTCCTGTATTTTTGTTTTTTAGGATGATCAGACTAATATACCACAGCAAGAGGGAATGTCAAGGACTTTATCCCGCCTTTTCGTTCCCCTCATTTCAAAAGCAGAGTCACCGCTACAGGAAAATGGTCGGAAGCAAATCCTTCCGGAAATTTTGTATCAATGGTTTGGTGTTCCAGCACAGTAAAAGTATTGGAAACGAAGATAAAATCTATGGGAGACGGGGATTTTTCTTTTCCGTAATCGTGAAAAGTATATAATGGACCGATGTGATCTTTCCGGGAAATACGGGAAGAATCTTTCAGAAAAGAAGAAGCCATTTTCCATGTGGGAGAATCCGGCACATCATTAAAATCCCCGCTTAACACTACCGGAGTTCCCGGAGCATTTTTTTCTGCATGATCCATAATCAATTTGATTCCGTTGATACGCGCCAATTCCCTTACATTATCCAGATGGGTATTATAATAAAGAAATTTTCTGCCGCTTTTTTTATCCTTGAAAAGACCCCATGAAGCAATGCGGGGATAGGCACTTTTCCAGGAACGGTATCCGGGGATATGAGGCTTTTCCGAAAGTCCGAAAGTTCCCCCTTCAAGCAGTTCAAAACGGTCTTTTTTATACAGTATGGCAGTAAATTCCCCTTTCTCTTTGAAGTCATTTCTGCCGTGCCCGATGTACCGGAATACACCATTATCTGTAAGATCTTTCACCTGATAATGATACCCTTCCTGTATGCCGTAAATATCAATTTTATTCTGCCGGATGATCTCAAGACAGCGGCTTTTGCGTTCACGCCAGGAATGGGGACTTTTATCTCCGGGACGGCGGATATTGAATGTAGCAAGGCGGAAAGAATTTTCCTCCGCCATGCAGTTATATAAACAGAAATGGAAGACAGCAACAACAAACATACCGGCATGAGAATTTTTCTGAACATACATACTCCTTTTTTTATGGCACATACCAGTCATAATAT
>JAFVRL010000048.1 GCA_017504325.1 Lentisphaeria bacterium
AACGAAACTTTTTGCGGTATAAAAAGTAGAATTTTTATCATATAGATGCTATAGTGGAAAAGACAGAAATACGCCATTTTTATCAAACAAAAAAAAGAAAGGTGGATCATGAAACAGATTCTGACAGTATGTCTTGCTGTTGCAGCGTGTATTTTATGCGGTGCAGAGTTCGCCCTCACAAAAAATGGAAAAGCAGTTTCTTCCATCGTACTGAACAAAAATGCCACAGTTGTTGAAAAACACGCCGCTGATGAACTTGCCAAATTTCTTGCAAAGATCTCCAACGGGGAACGCCCCGCTATCGGGACAGAGGCGCAGAAAGGAAAATATCCCATTTATATCGGCTTGACTGATGATGAAAAAGTGAAAGAGGAAGGTTTCAAAATCTCCGCAGATAAAAAAGGCTTGTATATTCAGGGGAAAACTCCTGTGGGAACCATCTACGGAGCCTATGCCGTATTGAAAAAATTTGGCGGCATACTGTGGCTGAAACCCGGTTCCGACGGGGAATATTTCAAAGTCAAACCTACCATTGCCGTTCCGGAAGGCGTCATCATCGAAAACCCGGATTTCAACTTCCGGGACATTTCCACGGTCTGCATGGGCTGGAATACAGGAGTATGGGATACCTGGGACTGGGGATTACGCAACAATATGCGTTTTCACACTCTTGCAGGGGTATTCCGTAAATCCGCCAAACAGAAAGAAGGTATGCTCAAACGCGCCATTATTTCCAAAATCGGCGGACACTGTTTCAGTCCGCTTCTGGTTTACAATCCCAAAAACAAAACTGCCGCACAGACAAGAAAATATGCGGAACAGATGCTGAAAGAACATCCGGAATATTTCCCCCTCATCCGGGGCAAAAGAGTTCTCACCTGGCACGGCGGAGTCCAGCCCCAGCCCTGTACCTCCAATGAGGATGTAATCAAACTTGTGGCAAAAAATGCCGTGATCCAGATGAAAAATGCCATTCAGCCCACTTCTTTACAGTTCTGCAACAATGATTGTACCCAATGGTGTCAGTGCGAAAACTGTCTTGCCCAGGATCCGCCGGAAGAACGGAAAAAAGGCATCGTTTCCACAAGATACTGGCGTTTTGCCAATGCTGTCTTTACAGAAATCGTAAAACAGTACCCGCAGGCAAAATTCGGCGGTGAATCTTATCAGACCTATTCCCGCGCACCCAAAGGAGTGAAACCCTATCAGGGCAAAGAAATGGAAAGTGTTCTTCTTTCCAACCACCGTCACTGCTGGAAACACCCTCTCAACGATCCCAACTGCCCCACCAATCGCTGGTATTATGAGTACAATAAAGAGTGGAACGATATGGGGATCGCCTTACATACCTATGAAGAATTTCTGTATGCGGGCAGACAGTTTATCCCGGCGGAAAAGAATTTTGTCAATGAGCTGAAATTCTTTAAAAAACATCTGCCCAATGTTACCGGTATGCAAACCGAGATCTGCTGTCCTGACGGGCAATATTCCGGCAGATTCAATACCTATCTCAATAAAAACAACTGGACAATGATGTGGCAGACCATTTACATGGCAATGCACTTCCATTGGAATATAAACGCCGACTATGACAAAGAATATGAAAAGATCAATTCCCTCTACTACGGCAAAGGCTGGGATGGCGGTATGCGGGAATTCCGTAAACTGCTTACTGAACTTTATATGAATGCCTCCGGCTGTCACGGTTACGGACACAGTACGCCGCTTGGAAAATTCCTTGATGTTCCGGGAGCAAAGGAAAAACTCTATAACTATCTGGATTCTGCCGAAAAAGCCGCCGCAAAAGATCCGGATAAACGGGCATTATCCCATGTAAAAGAGGTGCGGGAATTTTTTGAAAAGACCTGGATCAAAGAGTATAATAAATACATCACCAATTTCCGTACCATAACCGCCTATCCCCTTATGGGCAAGATCACCATTGACGGAAAACTGGATGAAAAAGACTGGATCAATGCCGATGTGACCACAAGATTCAAAGATTGTACCACCAATGCCCCTGCCAAACAGCAGACCGCAGTAAAAATCGCCTATGATGAAGATAATATTTATGTAGGCATCGAGTGTCTGGAAGAGTTGAAGCAGGATCAGCTTATTTCCCGGGAAACAAAACATGACGGTCCCATCTGGCAGGATAACGGGGTGGAACTTTTTCTGAACGATCCCATTCTGGGTGGTGCCTACTATCAGATCATCATCAATGACAGAGGCGTGATTGCTGACGGCGTGGCAAATCCCCGTTTTGACAAAACGTATGAATCCGGCACAGAAGTAAAGACCCGTTTTGCTGATGGCAGATACTTTATGGAAGTACGAATCCCTGCAAAAAGCATCACAGGAGGCAAACTTACTGCCGGAACCGTCCTCAAGATGAATGTCATGCGGGAAAGACGCCCCAAACAGGGCATCCCCGGAAAAGAAAGCACCACCTGGAGCAGCGGAAATCCCCACAGCGTGGAAACTTTCCACCCTGTTACCTTTGCCACGCCACGGCAGGTAAGCAGCGGCAACCGTACCATTATTGATACCCGTCCCTGGAAAAACGGCTCTTTCGATGAAATAAGCACAAAACCCCAAAGGTACAAACACTGGAATATGCATGACAGCAAAACTCTTCCTGCCAACTGGAGTTTTTCCGACAATAAAGCTTATGGCGGCGACTTTGAACACCTCCTTCATCCCGGCAGCAAAACCAATTATTTTGTCCGCTTGAGAAAAGGTTTTATTTTCAGCCGTTACGGTCAGAAGAACGATAAGATCACTGTTATTTTCCGTGCAAGGGGCAAGGGAAAACTCAATTTCCGCGTCCTGCGGAAAAACCGGACACAAACCATCAGCAATATGGAGATAAATTCCGACAACTGGAAGGCTTATAAGTTCACCTTCCAGCGTCCCGGTGACAAAAAAGAGGAACAGCACCTTATCGTATGGCCCTCCGTCAAAGGCAACGGATATATCGATATGGATGATATTTATTTGAGATAAAAGAAAGACTCATTTTCTGAAAAGGGGACTTGCCGGAGGATCATCATCCGGCAGGTTCTTTTTCTTTATTCCGGCGCATTCCGGCATTTTCTCTTATCAACAGCGCGATCCCGCCCAAAAAAACATCAATATAAATTGAACAGGCAATGTAACAATATCCACCGCTACCGGCAGAGGCAAACCAAAAATCCTCCACAGTGTCACTGTATAATGATCTATATCCTTTGCTGTACTTTTGCTGTCCGGCGAAATAAGATAATCTTTGAAACCATAGATCCTGCCATTTCCGCTGATTGGATCAAAATCAATTTTTGTCACAATAAAAAGGTGTGTCCATGGATCATCACGTTCTGCAAGAGGTGCTTTTTTAAATATTTCCAGATCGGAAGGGGAAATAGGAAATTTACCATTGTAATAAGTATGAAAATTATATGCACCGGAAGGCTTCCTGGTGAAAACGGATTTTCTGCCCGGTTCCACATGGAAGAAAAATGATTTATGGAATTTCGGAGAATATTTCGCAGCATCCTTTGCATGAAAATACTGTGTTTCACTTACAGATTCCCTTTTCACATGGTAAAAGAAAAATGGCAGAGGATATCTTTTTTTCATACCTTTTCGTGTAAGAGTGATCGTTCCATCTGCTGTTTTAACGATTTTTGCTTCCTGAATATCAAAAACTTCCTTCCCGCTTTCCTGCCAGAATGTAACAGAACAGCATCCGGAAAGAAAAAATATAAAAGTAAGAAACAGTAACAAGAAAATTTCTTTTCTGAAAAAAATCCTCATATACCTCTCCTTGTGTAACAGGACTTATAAACTCCCTGCTATTTTTCAATATCCTGTATTTTCTTCAAAACTCTTTTTGCATTTTTATCGCCGAGAAGGGCAGATTTCTGTAAATACTTTACTGCAAGAGAATCATTTTTGCAAGCACCGATACCGAAATAATAACACTTGAAAAGCATATAATCCGATAAAGCATGATTTTTATATGCAGCCTTTTTCAACAATTCCAGTGCCGTTTTTTCATCCTTTATCACATATTCATCCCCGGAAAAAAAGCAGAAGAATTGTACTCAATAGATCGATCCGGTTCAGGATGAAATATTTTTCTGAACCGGATTTTTTGTTTATATTGATCTTTATTCCGGCAGGATATGGGGAAAGAGATAAAATGTAACACTTTTATCATTTTATATTTTTGTTTTTAAAATTTTTCTGTTGCAAAAGAGTAAAGAACTGTTACCTTAAAGCAAGAAGGAGTTTCTTATGGAAAAACGCAGCGGAAATCTGAAAACAAATTTCAGTGAAATTGCCAGAGAACTGGGGATCAGTCTGTGAGAAGTTCGCCGTATTTCCCTTCTTCATCCACAAAAAGTTTCAGCAGATGGATCTTGCGTTCATCCGCTTTCAGGATCTCCACTGAGATGAAAGAGTTTTCAAAGTGGAAACATTCTCCCGGATCCGGGATCCTGCCGATCTTACTGCAAATGATCCCGCCGATGGTATCTGCGTCATCGCTTTCAGGCAGCTCCGCCTCCATGATGTCATTGACACATACCACCGGGGTTCTTGCTTCCATCACAATGGAACCGTCCGGCATAAGCTGGGGTTTCTGTTTGTCCTCTTTTTCTGAATCATATTCATCCTGAACATCGCCGATGATCTCTTCAATAATATCTTCAAAAGTAATGATCCCGGATGTTCCTCCATATTCATCAATGACCACAGCAAAATGGTTATGCAGTCTTTTGAACTCTTCCAGAAGTTCCCCCACCTCTTTGGATTCCGGTACAAAAACAGGAATATGGGCAAGCTGATCCAATGTTTTGCCTTCGATGCGGCTCTGATCAATGAAGTCCTTTGCATAAATGATCCCTTTGATCTCATCCACAGAGCGTCCGTAGATGGGGATACGGCTGTGTCCGGATTCTATAAAACGCTTTTTGGCTTCTTCCACAGTTGCAGTGGACGGAAGAGCTTTCACTTCAACGCGGGGGGTCATGATCTCATGTACTGTCATATCA
The DNA here is from genome assembly GCA_017504325.1 of Lentisphaeria bacterium. GTDB lineage: Bacteria > Verrucomicrobiota > Lentisphaeria > Victivallales > UBA1829 > RGIG5327. Next base: position 5,037 of record JAFVRL010000048.1, read on the forward strand.
TCCAGATCCAGAATACCTCTGATCATCCGTTTTTCCCCTTCTTCCAGGTCATCATCCTTGTTGTCGGAATGTTTGTCCACAAAAGAGAGGATCTCATCTTCCGCTCCGACTTTCTCTTCTTCATCCCTCTGATCCATGGCATTATCCCGGAGCATTTTCATAAAACGCATTACAGGCCACAAAACAGTTTTGGAAAGGAATGATACTACGGGAACAGCAAAACGCAGAAGAAATATATCAAACCGGAAAAGTGCCAATCTGGAAAAAATCTCACCGATCGCCCAGGCAACAAAAACGGCAGCGGCCATTATGGTCAGTCCGCTTCCCTGCTCATATTTATCCAGAAGATCTTTGACCACCACATAGGAAAAGACCCCCATGAAGGTGATGAGCATAAAAAGAAGAAGTTTGAACACTGCCCGGATGGCATCATTCTCTTTCTGCCATCTGGAAAGTTTTGCAGCAAATGCGGCATCATTTTCCTCCAGTTTATGGATCATCCCTCCGGAGAGACGGTCAAACGCCTCGTATGCACAGAAAAAGATCAGAAACAGTACATAAAAAAGAATCAGTAATTCAAGATGGATAATCATACGCTTCAGCGTGCCTCCCTGCGGACAGGTTCAGGAAAGAGTTTTTCCAGATCGAAAAGTTTTTCCAATTCGTCCATTGTTTGTTTTTCTCTGCGTCTCATTTTCCTCTTGAGTGCAGGCTGCAGATCGTCGTTTCCCGCTGCATGAAGCAACCCGTGAACGACATATAAAGCAAGTTCTTTTGCATAAGGTATATTGCGTTTTCCTCCCTGGATCTCGGCTGCGGCGGGGCAGACGATAAGATCCACTTCCGCCATGGATTCCTCCTCCATGACAAAGGCCTCCTCCGGCATGTCCGGCATCACCGCTTCCCGGTAATCAAAACAGATCACATCCGTCAAGCCCGTATGCCCAACAAGATCCTCATTTGCCTGTTCCATTTCCCGGGCGGAAACAAAGGTGACTGAAAGACATCCGGTGATCCCGCTTCCGGTGATGCGCACAGCTTCTTTCACAAATTTTCTGAATGTTTTCAGGTCAGGCCTTGGGTAGATCGTTTTTTCCGGCCGCCACGAAAAGATCGTCTTCATTTTTTTCCTCTTTGTTTTCTTTGGGATATGCTATACGGATATGACTCATGGATATGAGTGTTTTGGTAATACTTTTACGGATCATCCCCAGTTCACGCATGGAGAGCAATGATTCTTCCAGCTGACCGTCTTTCATCTTGCCGGAGATGATATTGCTTACAAGCTGTTCCACCGCTTCCGGAGAGGCATCTTTGAGACTTCGGCTTGCTGCTTCACAACAGTCGGAGATCATCAGGATCCCGTTCTCTTTTGAGGTGGGTTTCGGACCCTGATAACGGTAATCTGCTGCATTCACTGCAGTATTTTCCCTTTTTGCCTCTGCTTCTGCAAGTTTGTAAAAGAACAGAACAAGGTTATCGCCGTGATGCTGGGCGATCGCTTCCCGGATAGGTTTTTTCAATTTGTGTTTTGCTGCAAGCTCCAATCCGTACTTTACATGATTGAGGATGATCATTGCACTCATGGAAGGCGCAACTTCCGCATGCATGTTTACTCCGTTGCTGTTTTCAATAAAATAGAGGGGCTGGGCAAGTTTTCCTATGTCATGGTACAACGCACAGACCCTTACCAGAACATGATCCGCACCGATGGCTCTTGCCGCCTGTTCTGCAATGGTGGAGACCATCAGCGCATGATGATAGGTTCCCGGAGCCTCCAGCTGCAGACGGCGCATCAGCGGATAATTGAGATCGCTGTATAATTGCAGATACATGGAGGTACATACATCAAACAGCAGTTCCAGAAGAAAAATGAAAAGCAATCCCAGGATCGCTGTGATCAAACCGGAACATACCGGAAGAAGTATAAGCCCCGGAATTTGGACAAGACCAACTTTGCTGCCCGTGGCAAAATAACTTTTTACCACGCTCAAAAGATGATTTTCATCATGGAGAAAATAAGCAAGGGCAACGGTGAAAGAAGCAAGAGAACAGCCGGCAAATGATCTTGTGAAAAATTCCCGGTAATTTGCCGCTCCCCTTACAGATGCTGCCGCAACGGATGTGATAAAACAACCGGCAAACATGACTTTATAGGGATCCGGAAGGTGCATGGAGGCAACTACCGAAATAAAAAATCCTGAAAAAAGAGCTGTCCTTGTTCCGAAAAATGCCGATGCAAGGATCACTCCGAAACCGATGGGTAATGAAAAATAGATCATTACCGGTGTGATGATGTTGAAGGAATCTGCAAGAAATACAAAAGAAGCTACCGCATATTTGTTCAGAAGAACGGAGGTTACTGCGATCAGTACCAGAAGAGAAAGATGGGCATTGTTTTTCAGAAGTTCCTTTCTCGTACTCCAGATACACAATGTGATCACAAAAAGAAGCATAACGATCCGTATCAGATTTGCGATCACATTTGCCGCAATAAAATCTTTCTGATGCAATGCCTTCTGATATGCCTGGTATTTTTCCACATCAGAAGCTGTCAGGATCTGTTTTTCTGTAAACAGAACATCATCTGCTTTGACAAACTCTTTTTCCGGCTGAATGGAATGGATGACTTTTTCTCTGGCAAGTTTTGTCGTTTCCAGATCGTTTTCCAGATTGCCTTCCTTCCATGCATCCGCAAAG
>JAFVRL010000049.1 GCA_017504325.1 Lentisphaeria bacterium
GAAAAACGGGAGGAAGACAATGAGTTTTACGACCCATGCAAGTATGATTGTACGGCTCAACAATCCGGAGAGCAAAGCCTGGAAATCATTTTTTGATTTCTACGCCCAACTGATCCGCCTTCACGGAAAAGATTGTGGAGTGAAAGAAGAAAATCTGGACGACCTCATTCAGGATGTAATGATCGCAGTCTCCAGAAAAACCCCATCCTTCAACTATGACCGGGACAAAGGAAGATTCCGGGATTATCTGAAAAAGATCATCCGGGCAAAAGCAGTGGATACTCTGCGGGGATATTACAGAAGGGAATCCTGTCTTCTGCATCTGCCGGACACAACAAAGGTGGATATGGTGCTGGATGAAGCCCTGCCGCCGGATCAGGCACTGGACAGGGATTTTTCCCACGAATGGAAAAATGATTTTATGAAACAGTGCCTCCAAACCCTGAAAACAAGTGTCAATCCCAAACACTATCAGATCTTTTTCATGCTGGAATTCCGTAAATTGCCGGTGGCAAGAGTCGCCGCTTTTTCCGGGTTGTCCTATGTGACCATTTACAGTATCCGGGCGCGGCTGGAAAGCAAACTGGCGCAAATCGCCAGAAATCTTGCAGCAAAAATGGGGGTTGATGAGATCAAGCTGAAAGTGAAATAAATCATCTTTTTCTGTATTTTCTCCAGATACCGCAAGGCAGGTTCATGGAAAAAGCTCTGTTATAGGCAAAGAACCGTTCTTCTTTTCTGCCGGAAAGAAGATAGTACTTTGTCTCTCTTCTGTTTTTGCATTCTTCTGTTCCCCGGATCAATTCCGCTTCATCCGGAATATTCTGAACGATCTGTATCTGCTCCACCGGCAAACCGGATACAGGAAACCCTGCGTCAAGCCATGCGCAGGCAAGAAGAAACCCCGTTTCCGGCAGTTTCTCCTCTTCCAGCAGAGATGCAAGGAAGAAAAATCTTTTTTTCAGATCAAGCAATGTATTGATCTCTCTTTTCTCTTTTTTGATTTTTTCAGCGATCTTCACGAGGATCTCCCTGTTTTCCTCTGCCGCCTTCACCATCACCTCATGCAGGATTTTGTGGTTGTAGAAAAGATCCAGAAGACGGGAATACAAACGCATTTGAAGGATCCCCGCTGTATCCATGGAAGCTGTTTTCATCACATCATAGGGAGGAAAGGGAGAATGAATGATCCCGTATTTTTCCTTCTCCCTTTCCATACGGGTACCGGGAAGGATCTTCAACGTTTCCAGCTGGATCTCTGCCGGAGCGATCTGCATGAGGATCATAATATCCTCCAGCAGACTCTGTTCCGTCTGTTCCGGCAGTCCGGCAATAAGATCTGTATGCACCTCAAAACGGTCTTTGAGAGAAACAAGAAAAGCAAGATTCTCCTTCACCTTTACCGGATCACTTTTTCTGCCCGCAGCATTCTGTACTTTCTCATCAAAAGATTGTATGCCTGCCTCGATATGCAAAAGACCTTCCGGCATTTTTTTCAAAGTCTCCCGCAGTTCTTCTCCGGTAAATTCCGGATGAAACTCCAGATGAAAACGCATGGAAGGAAATGCGGCAAAAAGTTCCAGCAGCTCTCTGCCCCTTTTCTGCGGCAGATTGAAGGTACGGTCAAGGAGTCTTATTTCCCTGACCCCCTTTTTCTCCAGCAGGGAAAGTTCCTCTTTCACCTGTGACAGCTCTCTGTACCGGGGAGGAATCCCCGAGGAAGTACAGTAGGAACAGTTCATGGGACACCCCCGGCTGGTCTCCAACTGTACGAAAGGCTTGTCAAAACGGAAAAAGGGATCATTACAGGGATATGGGGAAGAGACCCAGTCTTTATAAATCCCCCTGCCATTTTCCGGCAGGACGCTTCTCCTGTTCCGTTTTGCAGAAAATTCCCGGAGAAAACCGGGCAGGATCTCCTCTCCTTCCCCGACAAATACGGTGGAAAGAAACGGATATTTTTTCAACAGCAGCTCTCCGTTTTCTTCCGTACACTGGGGACCGCCCGCTGCTATATGGATACAGGGATTGAGAACATGGACTCTCTGCAGAATATCCATAACGATGTTGTGATTGAAAAGGTACAGTGTGGTACAGAGAAGATCCGGAGATCTTTCCGCAATGACAGAGGCTGTCAGCATGGGATCTTCGTCAACGACTTTTTCCATTGCATCCCATTTCCATACATGATCAAGATCTTTTGCGGCACTGTGAAGCAGGGGAAGAACAAGTGAAGAGTGGGAATAGGAGGAGTTTACTGTAAGAAAAAGAAGAGAAAACATTTCCTCTCTCTTCTCATTTTCCATTTTCATATTTTCCTCCTTTCCACGATCGGCAGGGTATGGAATATAGCGTAAAAAAGAAAAAATACAAGTAAAGGAGACCTGACAGATTGAAAAATTTTTTTTCTGTGGTAGTTTAAATAGGACATATTTTAAAAACAGCGAAGAAAAGGATATTTCACATGAGATTTACAAGCACCCGTTCATTGCAGAGTCTGACTTCCGCAGAAGCCATCAGCAGGGGGATCGCCTCCGATGGTGGTCTTTTCGTACCGGAAAACTTCCCCCCCATCTCCCCGGAAACAGCAAAAGAACTTGTTTCCCTTTCCTACAAGGAGAGAGCGGAAAAGATCCTGGCAGGCTACCTTACCGATTTCACCTCTGAAGAGATCAAAAAATGCGTTGATGGTGCTTATACAGGTACTTTTGAAAACAATGACCCCGCCCCTCTGAAGGAGGTAACAGAAAAAATGTTCCTTCTGGAACTGTGGCACGGCC
>JAFVRL010000050.1 GCA_017504325.1 Lentisphaeria bacterium
TATCGGGGTCGGAAGAGATCTTTTGCTGACAAACTGGACAACTGCCCAGATGCCATGCTTCATCTCCGCCGAGATGGATCTTTTTCGACCGGGGGAAAAGAGAAACGGTTTCGTCGATCCACTCCATAAGTTTTTCTTTCGTCTGCGGATGGGAGGGACACAAGTCATTATAAAAACCGTTTTCCCGCAGAAACGCATACTTTCCCTCTTTCAGCACCCACTCCATGTGGCCCTGGATCTGAATAAGGGGAACGATCTCCATCCCCAGACTTTCCGCATATTGCACAAGAGAAGAGATCTCTTCTTTTGTGAAACAATGTTCCCCTGCACCTTCCCAGCATTTCCAGGGGATGCGGCAGTCACATTCCAGCACGATCCCCTCAAAACCAAGAGAAGCAAAATATTGAAGAAACTTCCGGAAACGGTCAAATGCCGGAACGATCCCCTTCAAATCAAGATGAAGAAATTTTACAGCTTTTTCTTCCATTCTTTTTCTTTCCCGGAACTGTTATTTTTTTGCAGGCACATCCGCACCGTAGCAATAGACATCATCTATATAGAAATCCCCGGTCTTATCTGCCCAGAATACAAAAGAGATAAGTTCATCGGCATTTTTCTTTACATAAGTACCTGTATAGGTTTTCCAGTCACTTTTCCCGTCAAGTTTCAGCTTCAAAATACTTTCTGTAGCAATATGTTTGGGCCATTTTGCCCGCTGGTAACGGAAAACCATAATGGTGAGAAGTCCATTTCCTTTTGCCCGGAAGGTATATTTAAGTGCTTTATCCTTTCCGGCATGACGCTGATAGAAATTCCCGTTTTTCAGATGCACATAATTATCATTGGTGCCGGGATGGGTGAGGATCTCAAAAGTGGATCCTCCCTTCCATGCAACATTCAATGCCCAGCCTCTGGCAAGAGAATTTTTCTTTCCCAGATTCCAGTTTTTCGCCCATTTGTCATTGGGTTTGACAAATATGTCACTGAAATTACCGTTCTGCCACAGTCTGGTATCCTTGTTACCGGTCTTGCTGCTTATCATTTTTCCGGCAAGAGAAAGGGGCAGATATGCACCGTGGAAACTTCCGGTAAGACTGCTCAATTCATTTCCTTTGGTATTTTTACGGCCTCTGGCAATATTGATCTGCCAGGTGTGACCGTCATCAAAGGTCTGTCCGATCTTTCCTGCGGGAATACGCACTTCCGCACACCATCTGTCCGGCAGGGACAAAGAGGCGATCTCGATATCTGTCTTGATATCCGCATCCGCTTTCAAAGTACCGGGAGTAGTCTTTGCCTGATACAAAGCACCCTTTCTTGTGAAAGCAAAATGATAATATCCGCCGTTGAAATTGGGATGGGTAAGGAAGATTTCCAGAGCATCATCGCCCCAGGGAGCCTCCCCTTTCTTTTTCTTTGCCAGAACAGTTCCCGGATCAGGTTCCATTGCTTCAATGAAAAGGTAGAGATTTTCCTTATCATACATTGCCCGTACGAAAGTCTGATATTTGGCAAGAGAGCTTTTTTCCTTGTCGATATTGCCGGGGGCAAATTTACGGAAGGAGGAATAGGTTTCTGTTTTCTTCCAGGCGTCTTCCGCTTTTCCGTCGATTTTGATTTTACCCGGAACAGCAAAGCCCTTGAGTTCTTTATAGGAACTCATAAATTCTTTGGCGGCAGCAACAAGAGAGATATTGAAAAGATATTTTTCCCGTTTGATATGCGCCAATGCTCTGGCATCATTTTTGGCAGCTTTTTCTGCGGAAGCAAGGCATTTTTCCATTTTTTCCAGTAAGCCTGCTTTAGCAAGGACGCGTCCGGGAGGAGTACCATGTCCCCAGCCGTAGCAGCCGGAATCTTCCCGGCAGGCTTTATCCAGAAGGGTACGAAATTCTTTCATACCTGCTTTCCAGCCTTTACCATAGTAAAGAGAATTGGCTTCTTCCAGATATTTTTCTGTATCCGCTTTCTGATCCCACAAAGCAAGCCCTGCAAGATAAAGGGTCTGCCATTCACAGAACCAGCCCTGTTTTACGATATCGGTATAGAAGGGACGGTAAGTTCCGTCCGGGGGGACTGTACAAATGGAGGCTCCGTCGATGCCCAGCTTCTTATATACGGTAAACCCCTGAACCATCTGTCTGGCGGAAGGCATCATAAAACTGCCCACTCCGGCGTGGAGTTCTTCCCGGGAATAGGTCTGATTGGGTAAACGCCCCCAGTCTTTGTAGTATTTATAAAATTCTTTGTTGGTGGGGCATTTGGGATCGTCGAGATCGTGACGGAAACAGCGGCGGTTGAAGGAAAGCCCCACACCGATACGGGGATCAATCTTTACGCCGTCGGGAACGGTCTGGAAATTCTGATAGGCAAGCCCGTAGGGGACAACATCCGGATATTTTTCCAGTACGCCTTTAAAGATTTGATTGAGAAGAGTCCAGTACCTTGTGGACATATAGTTGTTTTTCTTTTCAGAAGCAGGATCAAGGGCAAGACAGGAAGAGCATTTGCACCATGTGGTACCGTCCTGATTGATGACCGCAAAAGATGCCTCCCCTTTTCCGGTAAGAGTGCTTGCATGCATAAGAACGTGTTCACTCATCATTTTGATCACGCCGGGATTGCTGGTACAGGGCTGTTCATGTCCTTTCATAAAAAGACGTTTGCCTTCCACAAGGGGGAAGAAATCTTTATTGGTGACAAAAAGTTTTTCCAGTTCCTTCTTTTCGGTTCCGGCTCCTTTCCGGATCCTTGTTCCGGTGAGGACGCCGCAGAACATTTTGCTTTCTCTCACGTAACTCGCCCTTTCCCGCAAAGCGATCCCCAGTTGGGGTTTCCACTTTTTATTGGCATAGACAGCTCCGTCATAGCTGGAAAGAGTATAGTTGTTGCGCAAAGTCCAATCCCAGGTATCTTTCATGATCCCGGAAGTATTTGCACAGTTGAGTTCCAGTGTCCTGCGGGCAAAAGCAGGGGAATCCACCTTATTCTGAACGGGAAGGGCTATCTTCGTTCCGGGAACAAAATATTCTCCGTCCTCCCCGGGAACCAGCCATCTCATATTGGCATATTTGAAAAGAAGACGATATACGCCGTGAAAGAGAGCCTGTGCGGTCTGTCCGGAAATGCGTACAGCATTTTTACTTACAGAAAGTCTGTAAGCATCAATGGCAGGAAGTTTCTCTTTTTTGACTTCAAGATAAACGGGAAGAAATCCCTTTACCGGAGCTGTCCCGATTTGGGGAGCAGGAGCAGAAGAGATCTTTTCCGTATATTTTGCCAATTCTTCCGCAGCCCGTTTGTGAGCGGCAGAGGCATTGGCAGGGATGACGATAGAATAGAAGTTTTTCCCTTTCTTAGAAAGGACGACCTTCTCTGCGGCGGCGAGCAAAGTTGCTGCACAGAAGAGAACCAACAGGACAGTAAAATTTTTTTTCATTTGTTTCTCTGATTTTATATTATTTGATTATTTCTTTCTTACCACAAACTTTCCCCGGTAGTCCCGGAATAAGGATAATCTCTTTCGGAGGGGGATACGGCATTGATTATGCCGCCGATATTCTTTATATACTCGGCATTGGTGATTTTAGTCAATCTGGGGGACATTTCCGATACTTTCACTTTTCCAACATGTCCATCCGCATAAGCCATAACAAATGCTTTATCCTTGTTATGACGGGGAACGTGCATTTTGATATTTCCGTAGTCATAGGAGTCGGCAAACCATACACGGTTGGAAGGACTCATTGTTTTTCCCCGTCCATAACTGTCCACATACTTATTACGGAAGGAACTCAGTTTCCAGAAACCGCACTTGTCATAAATTGCCTGATTCTGAGTGAAATCACAGATCGTATAATCACAGTTATCGGAACCGCCGGGGGCACCGATATCCACCGGACAGGAAATCAGATCTTTTCCGGGTTTCGCATGAATGATCACAGGCAGATAGCCGATAAGAAGTTTCTTTTCCTTTGGGGAGCCATAGGCATTGGAGGGGTTGGGTTTTGCCATAAAATGATGCCAGGGATTGCTCTTTTCAGCAGTTTTCTGTCCGGCGGA
>JAFVRL010000051.1 GCA_017504325.1 Lentisphaeria bacterium
ATATAACGCAGAATCTGATGTTTGTCAAATGCCGGATATCAACTCTGCTCCGTCTTTCATTTTGCCAAAGTGAAGTCCTTATCTGCCTTTTTGTTTATTTTGCAGATGCTTCATACCGTATTTGAGTATCTGCTCTTTTGAACTGACGGCTTTTTTTACAGCTTGGCAAGCCAGTTCCGCGAACAGCGGAATGGATTGACAAGTTGGAAAGCGGATGCGTAACAACCGACGAAGGCTGTCACGCCGGCTTGTACCGGCGTAGTTTTACGAAGACCATAGTCTTGGCGAAGACAGACAAATACGCATGGAACAACAGCAAAAACTAATATGCAAAATTTTCACGGTGTTTATATCCTGATAGATACTACCACAAAAACGCATCGTTATGCAGGCTCAACACAAGATTTATCTGTCCGTCTTGCTAAACATAATGCCGGAGAAATTCCCCATACCTCAAAGGAAAATATTATAAATATCTGAAAAAATCAACTTGCTGCATATCATTGCCTTTCAAATTCAAATAACGGATTTTTTTATTGTTTGAGAGTAAAAAATCGCAGAGAGAAAATTTTGCAGTCAAGTTGCACTACTCCATCTAAAATTCAAGCTTCCGGAATTGGCGTTTTTTATTTTTGGAGGAACGAAGGAGCAAAGTTTCACTGCGCGCAGTGCAATTTTACTTGCGAAAACGCTTATTTCAATTTGCATGTGAAGTTTACCTGCTGTCGCGGACAAGGATGATGTATTTTTATATTTTAACCCAGGATGACAGTTGCAAGGAATTTTTCCGTAAAATATCTCATTTCTTTCAGACTTTTAATTTGAAACTCTCTGCAGTAAGTTATATATTTAGACAAAAAGAAAGCAGAACTTTATAATCTTATACAGGAGGTTTGTTTATGAGTGTTGAATTTGTAAGTACAGATGGATTTGTTTCAATGCTGTCTCTTGCTGATCTTTACTTTTTTACAGAAAATTCGGAAGGGGGATATACCTACACATTCCAATGGAGTACGCAGGCAGTAAAGGGTGTGGTTGACGGGGTGTTCAATCCCGATATCAATGATTATTATGATGAAGATGAGGAAGAAATCGACGAGGATTATTACACTACCAAAGCATTGTATGATTATGTTTCCGCCAATAAAAATGACGGCACAGATCAGGCGGACTCCTTTGTTTTCAGAATTTATAATAAAGAAACAGGAACGCTGGTAAAGGAAATTTCCACAACAGAAAAATCCGTTGATGTAGATGAACTTCTCTATGGTGAGGAGTATTTATGGGAAGTTGCCGCATTGAAAAACGGACAGGTCATAAAAACATCAGACAAACTGTATTTTTGTACCTATCATAATCCCTGCGATTTGCCCGAAGGTGCCTATGGGCAAATGGATAGTTATTCCTACAGCAAAATATATAATGCCAGCAGTGAGAATCATGCAATGAAGCAGACGGGACACAGCGGTCATATAGAACAAGGGGTTATCACAAGTTACGGAAATACCGCTGCAAATTTCTTCGTTTGCGGAGAGACCGTAAATGGCAATAGCGGTGGTCCGCGGGGCGGTCAGGAGGCTTACGAAATTGCCCTGAAGAGCGGTTATACTTTTTCCATATCCAACAATGTCGGAGGAATAGACGATGATTTCCCGACAACTGAAAATTGTCTGTTTACATTATGCGGGATCTATGTATTCAATGAAGGGAAATGGGATTATCTTGCGTACAGTGCAAAGACCGATAATGCCAACCGCTGTCAGAATGGAGACTATTTTGCTTTGGATGACGATATAGTTACGCAAGAAGCCACCTGTGTTCTGTATCAATACAACAGCAAAACCGGACATATTGATACCATCGCAACGGCAGCTTCCGATATCGGTTTGATTTCTCCGAAGGGTATCTATTACCAGACACTCGATGGAATTTATCAGACAGGTACTGATATAAAAGTTGCTTCTGCACAACTTGATTACGGAGGATATTTCCTTTATGATGATGTGACTGTGAATGTTTACTGTTTGTACAATAACACTCAAAAAACTGACGATTTGGAGGACGGTGAAAGCGGTTCTGTACAAATAAGCTATATTCCCCTTGATGGGACAACGGCAGGAAAAACTCAAATATTTACAGTATATGAAACCGACAGCGCCCCCGCCGAACTTGAAACAGATGATAGTGGTCTTATCATCAGAATAGATGATTACATTTGCTACTTGCTCAACATTGAAGGCGGTGATTGCTATCAATCCATATCCGTTGTTCATAAAATCCGGGATGACGAAATCACAGAGGTTTTCGCAGATGTTTTTGATGGTGGACTTATCACAAATTATTACCTCAATGAAGACGGCGATCTTGCTGCCTCTTTCCACTACCGCGGCGATGGAACATTGGAAGAGAAAATCCTCATAGAAAATTCTGATAAATCCGTGACCGTATCCGGTGACGAAAAAGGACTTTTCTGGAAAGCCGCAGAGGATTCTGTTCAGGAACTTTCGATCAGAAATTCAGAGAATGATGGCAGTCTCACCTATCTTGTGGAAGAAGGGGTAGGGGAACTGAAATTTTATGGGATCGCCTCCGGAAATTATGAATGCAGCTACCGGCTTGAAGATCAGGATGCGGTAACCGTTTCCCAGTTTACGGTAAAATCAGAAGACAGCAATCCCAGTAAATTTACAGGCACCACCAAAGGAGCCGCCAATCTCTTCTTCGCCAGAAAATCCGGCATTTGGAGCAGTAATTATATTGCCAGACATAATGGATTCCTCAACGGCTGGACCGGCACAAAGGAAACCGTTGATCTTGCCGGCAAAAATATAATTGCGGATGTTCTGATGGGCGGTGACGACGAAAATCTCCTTGTTCTGACGGATGACTCCAATGGAGATGCTCTCTTTGTGGAAGATATTTATACAGCTTTCGGCAAAGATGCTGCGCGTTTAGCTCAAATCGATGAGATCCGCGCCGGGGCAGGAGACGATATTATTGATATGACCAGTCAGCTTTATGCTTATGACGGCGGGGAAATGACCATCCGCGCCGGAGCAGGAAACGATGTGATCTGGGCAAGCGGATCAGATAATGACCTTTTCGGTGATGAAGGAAATGACCGTATTGTCGGCAGTTCCGGGTTCGACCTCATCGCCGGTGGAACAGGCAATGACTCCATGCACTCCGGAGGCGGCAATGATATTTTTGCCTTCTGCGAAAACTGGGGACAGGATACAGTAGAGATCACAGATAACGCATATATCACACTCTGGTTTGCTTCCGGTTCTGAAGACAATTGGGATGCCGCCGGTCGTGTTTACTCCAACGGGATCGACTCCGTTACAGTTATCGGCGGAGCAAACAGTACGATCGAACTCAAATTCGGCAACGAAGGCGGACAATATTATGATTTGATGGATGTCGGTGCCTTTGAAGGAAGTACCCATAAAGAGATCTTTGAAAGTACAGAAAAAAGCATATTGGCATAATACCGGAACAGCTGTGTATTTTTCCGGTGTGCCTCCCATACGGTAATGAAAAAGCCGCAGGAATAAAGTGAAAAGCATGAGTATTGCGGAGGATTTGCTCTTTTTTGAGCAGGATCTGTGAATACCGGCATTTTATATTTTTCCCTTTGCGTATTCAACCATTGAATATTGCAGCAGCCCGGTGCGCCCGGTATTACCGTATGGAATTACAGAACCTTCAGATCGGACGGACAGCAATTGGACTGATCCGTACACCTCCCGGGCAATCAATATCCATCTGATGCAGGAGGTGATCCGCAAAGAATATGCCAAACATGATTCTCATCCCCGGTACAGGAATATAAAAGTGATGATCGCCGGAACCCTCCTCCTTACGCCATTATTGTATGCAATATGCAGTATCGTTTTCCTGATAAAAGCATTACGGAAAAAAATGGTCCGGAGAAAAAACTCCGGCAGTAAAATTCAACCTTTCTCTATTGCCGGATATAATAAGGATCCCGATCCGGTGTCCACTTATTTATAAACGGTTATTTCCGATAAAATCCCGGATGATCGCACAACCTTTTTCCAAATCCTCCGTACTGTCCGGAGAGGAGACTGCTATACGCATGAAACTGTGAGGATTGCGGGTAACAGTAAAACGGTAGGAACAATATACATTCACATTCTGCTGCAATAATAACCGTTCCGTCTCCATTTCATCCACTTTCAACTCCGGCAGAGGCAGCCACCGGAAAAATGCCGCAGGGGAACCGGGTACCGCCGCTTCCGGAAAATACCGGTCAAAAACCCGATTCCGTTCCTTTGCAGATTCCGTTTTCTGCTGAAGAAGTTTTGCCGCTTTGCCGCTTAAGATCAATTCCGTCATAATTTCCGCATCCAGAGAAGAAGTTTTGATATTCAAATAAAAGAGCGCATTCAGAAGCTGCTCCCGGAATGTTTCCGGAAATGCGGCGAAGGCGACCCGCAAACCATTGCATAACACCATAGTGGAATTACATATATATATGGTCTGTTCCGGCAGGCGGGAAAACATGGAATGGTAGTTGCCTTCTGTAATAAGGGGGATCCCGGTATTATCATCTTCTATAAGAACAAGTTTATTTTCCGCAATCACTGCGGCAAGTTCATCTTTCCGTTTTTCCGGGATGGTACAGGTAGTGGGATTGGCGCAATTCGGCATAAGAAAGATCCCCCTTACCCCTTCCCGACGGCAGATGGATTCCAGTTCATCCCCTCTCATACCGTATTCATCTCCTTTTACCGGGATCAGACGGATGTGGGAAAGATGCGCCATACCGATAAGGTTGGAATAGGTGAATTCATCTGTTGCGATCTTATCCCCGATCCTGAAAAGCGACAGCAGTGCGGCACTGATGATATTCTGCGCTCCGGAAAAGATGGCAGTATGTTCGCTGTCCGTATGCACATCCATCTGTTTCATCCAGTGCGCCCCGGCGGCACGCTGGTGCAGATGTCCTGCAATATCCGTATAAGAATATAATTCTGATATGTAGCCTTTTTTCAAAACATTTTCACTGGCTTCAAGGATAGGAGTCCTGATTTTATCAAACCCTTTCACCAGTCCCAATTCAATAAGATCCCGCCCCCTTCCGGTTCTTCCGGAAATAATATTCTTCCCGGGCAGCGGGGAAACAAATGTACCTCTTCCGGTGACGCCATAAATCAGTTTTCTTTCCCGGCAGAGATCATACGCCTGCGTGATGGTGGTAAAATTCAGATCCAGAAAATCAGCCAGTTCCCGCTGGGGCGGCAGACGGGTTCCGGAGGCAAGTTTTCCGGAAACGATATCCGCTTCAAGTGCATTTGCCACCGTCAGATAATAAGGTCTTTTCAGCTTGCTTTTATCCGGCATCCAGCTGAGCAGAAAATGATTGAAAGAGTTTACAGGCATTTTATTGTAATCCATACAATTTTATTATTTGTATTGAATATACATGTCTGTTATATTAAAATCAAATCAAAAATTCTGAAAAAAGGAGAAAAATATGAAAAACGAACAGTATGAATTGAATTGTGACCTTGCAAGAATGCTTAAAGGGGGAGTGATCATGGATGTAACCACCCCCGAACAGGCAAAGATCGCAGAAGATGCAGGCGCCTGTGCAGTTATGGCTCTGGAACGCATCCCCGCAGACATCCGTGCGGCAGGGGGAGTATCCCGTATGAGCGATCCCGGAATGATCAAAGGCATTCAGGAAGCCGTATCCATTCCGGTAATGGCAAAATGCCGTATCGGACACATTGCTGAAGCAAGGATCCTGGAAGCTATTGAGATCGACTACATCGATGAAAGCGAAGTATTGAGTCCCGCAGATGATATCTATCATGTGGATAAAAGAGCTTTCAAAGTTCCTTTTGTCTGCGGTGCAAGAGATCTGGGAGAAGCTCTGCGGAGAATCAATGAAGGGGCAGCAATGATCCGGACAAAAGGCGAACCCGGCACCGGGGATGTGGTACAGGCAGTCCGTCACATGAGAAAGATGAATCAGGAGATCCGCCGGGTGACCAATATGGCGGAAGATGAACTTTACGAAGCCGCCAAACAGCTGCAGGTGCCTTTCGATCTTCTGCAGTATGTTCATCAGAACGGTAAACTCCCTGTGGTGAACTTTGCCGCCGGCGGTGTGGCAACTCCGGCAGATGCAGCATTGATGATGCTTCTTGGAGCAGAAGGAGTATTTGTCGGTTCCGGTATTTTCAAATCCGGCGATCCTGCAAAACGGGCAGCGGCAATCGTCAAAGCGGTAACCAATTATCAGGATTACGGGATGCTTGCCGAACTTTCCTGCGGGCTTGGAGAAGCCATGGTAGGGATCAATCCTGCTGAAATCAAGATCATCATGGAAGAACGGGGTATCTGATGCGAATAGCAGTTCTTGCCTTGCAAGGGGATTTTGAGGAACATGAAGCAGTATTCAAACGCCTGAATGTTTCCACTTGCCAGTTGCGGCAGAAAAGTGATCTGGATCTGAAATTCGATGCTCTTGTCCTGCCCGGTGGAGAAAGCACCGTACAGGGGAAATTACTCCGGGAACTGGATATGTTTGAGCCGCTCCGCTCCCGGATCGAAGAAGGACTGCCTGTTATGGCGACCTGTGCGGGAACGATCTTACTGGCACAACAGCTTCTGGATGATCCGGTTGTTCATCTCGGAACCATGGGGATCTCTGTACGGCGCAACGCTTACGGCAGACAGTTGAGCAGCTTTCACACCATCGGAAATTTTGCCGGTTTGAAAGATGTTTCCATGAGTTTCATCAGAGCACCGCAAATCGAATTCTGCAACCCTGCAGTGGAAGTCCTTGCAGAACATAACGGCAGAATAACTGCCGTAAGACAGAACAATCAACTGGCAATGACATTTCACCCGGAATTGGGAACCGATTCCAGAGTTGCAGAATATTTTCTTTCGGAAATGCTGTAATATACTCCGGGAAAAACAATACGCCCCATTGAAAAGGGGGTGTTGCAAAATTGTTTTGTGGGGAAGAAACCTTTTTGAAAAAAGGTTCTCTTCCCCACACCCCATTTTCCAAAAACTTTCACCGGAATTGCTTTTATTACAAGTAATAAAAGCAATTCCAATTTATTTTA
>JAFVRL010000052.1 GCA_017504325.1 Lentisphaeria bacterium
CATTGAATTGAAAGACGGGATCATCTGTTCCGGAGAGAAAAAAGAGACGGAAACAGTGAAAATCTGAAAAAAAAAGCCGATGTTGGATTATTTTCATTTGCTTTTTTTCTTTGAACGGATAAATTATGATTGATGGATCATGTCTTTTACTGCATACGGGAAAATGAAAATGGTTTCAGAGAAAACGGAAAGAAACAGAAAAGGGTGCAGAGGGCAGGCATTGCTGGAATATGCGGCAATGCTGGTAATGACGACTGTTGTCCTTGTCACATTGCTTTTTCTTCTGGGAGCATTCACCAATTACGGGGCAAGACTGATCAATATGGTATCCTGGGAGCCCAATCCGGCTTCTTATGATGCCATGGCATCTTTCGGAAGAGAAAATTAACAGGAAAATTTATAATATACAACTCAATCCAATTACTGCAAAGGAGAAAAAAAATGAAAATGATCATGAAAAGAAAAGGCAGAAAAGGACAGGCTATTGTAGAATACATCATCATCGTTGTGGTGGTGGCGATTGCAGCTCTTGCCATCATCGGGATCTTCAGTGACCGTATCCGCACTCTGATTGCCGGAGCAGCAAGCTCCCTGGGAGCGGAAGATGCAAAAGTCGGTACAAATTCCACAGAGATCCTGAAAAAGATGGATGCTGACGGTATTGATATTACCGAACCCTGATAAAACAGATAATCTGTTGTTCCTCAACAGCCGGACCGGTCATAAGCACGATCTGTCCGGCATGATCCTGTTTGTCACCCGGGAGGTTTTGCAGTGTTGCACCGCAGAAAAAAAAGTATCAGAGGATCTGCCATAATAGAGTCCACCATTGCCATATTTGTTATTTTTCTGGTACTGGGCGTGCTTCTGCAGCTCTTCTACTTTGCCGTGGGACAGATGCTTACCGATTATGCGGCACTGCGGGGCATACGCTCGCATATCGTGGGATTCCGGGAGTATCTGGTGCGGCGGGTCATACAGGTAAGTGCCGTCGGAGCCTCCGGCAATCTCATTGAACCGGCGGTCTTCAAAGGGGATTTTGACCCCACCTATACAGAAAGATCCTACATCAATACCTATCTTGTAGGCTGGAGATGGATGGAATATGAGCATTGGTACGGAGCGCAGGGGCATGAAATGGAGCATTTCAAAAGTGCCGGAATGAGTACCACATTCAACCACAGGATCTCCCAGGCAGGTGATCTGGCAAAAATAACAACAAAATTTTCGGATTATGCTTTGCTCCTTCTGGGGAATACCTGTTCATGCAGCGGCAAAGATGTGATCCGGGCAAAATACATCCCGAAAAATGAAAGCGGCGCAGGTACCACCAATTTGTTTTTCGGCAACATTGATATTCAGGGAGCTGCCGCCATGCGGGATTATGCACCCACATTTCTCCAGCTGGGAGGATACTGATGAGACCGGACTGCCGGAAATTTTACAAAAAAAAACTTTCTCTGAAGAATTTACACAAGATCAGGGGACAGGTTCTGCTTCTCGGTATCATTGCTCTTATCATCATTACAGTCGGCATCCTTATTCTCTTTGATGTACAGCGGATCATAAGAGGAAAAAGCAAGACCATTGCCGCCATTGATGCTGCCGCACTCACCGGGGCAAACTGGCAGAAACACTCTCTCAATCTTGTCGGAGAACTCAATCTGGTAAAGGCATGTACCGTACTCATCACCGATCCGGCTTACGGGCTGAACGCAGATCCGGATAATTTTATGAAAGTGGAAAAGGATGAGTACGGCAATATCAAAGAGGAGAGTCTTGACAGGGCAAGAGAGGAATATGCCCGGCTGGAAGCAACATCGGATACTCTTACCCAGATGCAGCTGCGGATAAGTTTTGTCGGTCCCCTTGTCGGTTTTGGCGCAGCCCAGCAGGCGGCAAAAAACAATGGACTCACCTATAATGAGGACTGTATAAAGTTCATCAACCAGATGCTGCATTATTTGCAGATCGAAGATTTTTATGTCCATGATGATTTCGTCAAACAGGAATATTTCGGTTACAGATGGCGTCTGCCCTATATCGCCATGCTGAGCGCGATCCGGGAAGGCAACAAAGGGATCGCTGTGGGAACAAATGTGGATCTTATCGGCTTGCCGAAACTTTATGCGGATCCCCCCACAAATCCGGATTATCTCCAGTATATCCAGAACCGTTTTATCATTGATGCGATTTTGGGCAGAGACTGGTGCGTGATCAAAGTTCTGGTGGATGCGGCATGGACAAGTCAATGGTGGGGCAATATCAAACTGGACAGAAGCAATCAGAAATTGATGACAGGTTCAGAGATCATGAATCTGGGTTTGGAATTTCTCCCCGCAAGAAAGGCGGATGATGAATTCGGCAGGAAAAATTTTGTCCGGCAGAGAGCAGAGGCTGATTCCATCATTGCCCCCGGCGGTATTGCGGAAAAGGATGTTGCGGAACTGGCCGGCAAAAAAAACAGAACGGTTCTGACAAATGCATATAATCAGATCGATCCGGTTGATTCTTCCGGTAATGCGGTGAATGATGAAGACATGAAATTCAATCCCCTTCCCGCACTTACATGGGCGGTATTCGGCAGCAGCTGGACCCCTTACAACGATGTAAAAGAACTGGAAGCATCTTTCCGTGCGCCCTTCCGGGAAGGAGCGGCCTATGCCTCCGGGGCATTATCCTATTTTTCAGTGCGTATCCCCATCCAGACACTGACCTCCCGTTTTGATTTCAGCAGAAATCTCTCTTTCGGCAGAAGCAGCAGCGGCGGCAGGCAGATGACTGAAAATATGCGCTATGCAGGAGAAGGCATAAGAAAAAGCGGAAATATTTTCCCCATATCCTTCGATGCGGTCGCCAAACCCTTCGGACTTCTGGAACTTGCATCAGGAGAAAAACGGCCGCCCTATGCTGCAAGATTGGTATTGCCGGTCTTTGAGACCGTAACCCTTGTTCCGGTCTCACTGGAATGTCCTCCGGGCTTGCCCATGCATGATTATGCCTGGGTGTTGTATATTACAAAATATCTCCCCACCCTGGGGCAATCTTCCGGTATCGACGAAGCACTTTCCAAACTTCCTCCTGAAGAAGCGGCTCTTGTCAATCCCCTTGTAAATGCCCTGCGCCTTCTGGATTCTCCGGAGTTCCGCAATCAGGGAAAAACCTGGCTGGATGCCGAAGCGACCGGACATAACGAATATGATCCGGTAACAGGTGCATTCATCCGGCATGTTACAGACTCTTTGAACAGGGATCACTGCAACGACTGGAAAAAATGCAACTGCGGCATGTGCAACGGTGGTCCCCGCAGAGGACTTGACCCCATGTCCTGATCTTCCGCATACCGGGTGCAGAAGGATGACCGGAACGGAAAAAGGTGCTTATTTCTTCAGCTTTCTCCTTGAAGTCACGGACACTCCCATTTTTCAGAATTCCATACTGGATTTTTCTTGAAAAAAACGGAAAATGCAGTATATTATATATTCTATTAGATAAAAATACATCAATAACGGTATAACAAATAAAGAAAGAAGGTTTTTTATGGCGATCGTCAACAGTGAAAACGATCTTATGGAAAAGATCGTATCCTTGTGCAAAAGAAGAGGTTTCATCTTCCAGAGTTCTGAAATTTACGGTGGTTACAACGGTTTTTGGGACTATGGACCTTACGGGATCGAGTTCAAAAACGCTGTTCAGCAGCTGTGGTGGAAATACATGGTCACCACCAGAGACAATGTAGTGGGACTGGATTCCACCATCATCTGCCATCCCCGCACCTGGAAGGCATCCGGTCATGTTGACCGTTTCTCCGACATCATGTGCGACTGCAAAGACTGCAAAACCAGATACCGTGTCGACCAGATGGAAGACCCCACCACCTGTTCCAACTGCGGATCCAAAAACCTGACTCCCCCCAGAGAATTCAACCTCATGCTCAAGACCTATGTGGGACCTGTTTTTGATGAAGATCATGTTGCCTACCTGCGTGCGGAAACCTGCCAGCCCATCTTTACGGACTTCCATCTCATCCGCATTGCCACCCGCAAACAGCTCCCCTTCGGTATTGCCCAGATCGGAAAATCCTTCCGTAATGAGATCACTCCCAGAAACTTCACCTTCCGTTCCCGTGAGTTCACCCAGATGGAAATGGAATTCTTCTGCTCCGATGAAGACTCCATGAAATGGTATGAATTCTGGAAGGAAGAACGCATGAAATTCTACACCACAAAACTTGGTTTCAAAAGCGAATTTCTCCAGTATCACGATCACGATACTCTCGCCCACTATGCCAAAGCCGCCGTGGATATCGAATTCAAATATCCCTTCGGCTGGGGCGAACTGGAAGGCATCCACCACCGCGGTACCTGGGATATGTCCCGTCATCAGGAATTCTCCCAGGAAAATCTGGAATATCTGGATCAGCTCACCAATAAAAAATATCTGCCTACTGTTGTGGAAACTTCTGTGGGACTTGACCGTATGCTTCTTGCCACACTTGCCCAGGCTTATGATGAAGACAAGGCTCCCACCAAAAAAGAAGGCATGGATGATGATGTAAGAATCGTTCTCCACCTCACCCCCATGATCGCCCCTGTTCAGGTTGCTGTCATGCCTCTTTCCAAGAAGCTCAACGAAAAAGCGGATGCTCTCCAGAAAGATCTCTGCAACTTCTACCGTACCGAACTGGATGTCACCGGAAATATCGGGAAACGGTACAGAAGACAGGACGAGATCGGTACTCCCTTCTGCGTTACCTATGACTTCGATTCCGATACAGATAACGCAGTAACAGTCCGTGAAAGAGATACTATGGCACAGGAAAGAGTCTCTCTTTCCAACCTCCGCAGCTATCTTGACGAGAAAATCTACAAATAATCATCATACCGTACTTACCGCCGTCCGGTCATTTTCTGCCGGACGGC
>JAFVRL010000053.1 GCA_017504325.1 Lentisphaeria bacterium
GGAGTTGAACCCGCGTCCTGTGATGACATCATGACGACATACTACACGCTTGTTCCATTTTTATTGTTTTTCGTCATCCCGGTGAGCCAATGGACAGGCTCCGTTCCGACTATTTTTCCTGAAATCTCGCAGATGAACCGGAAATCAGAATTCATCTGCCAGGGTACTGCTGACGCCCCGTTCCCTTAGTACCCGTCAGGGACAGGACGTCGCCGTCAAGCGGCGAGTGCGTACTCTTCGTTCGCAGTTACTTTTTTGACTGATGTTTTACGAGGCAAACAGTCATCCTCGACGTGCATTCGGCAATCAGCACATCCAGTCGAATCCGGAACATCCCCAATTCAAATGTATATGTATATTGCACTCTTCACTTAATTTATCATCTTTTCATTCTTTTGCAAATGAAAAAAACATTTTTCAAAAGATTTTCCACAAAAAAGAATCTCCGGTGCGTCCTTCCCGGTAATTTTTCAACTCCTCCAAAAACTGACCAGCCGGACCATCTTTTGCAGAAAAGTTTCCGCCTGCCTGTTTTCCGAATAGATTTTCTGTAACTTAAGAAGATCTTTTTTCAATGCACTGGCATCTTTATATTCCGCAACAGGAGTATAAGTACAGCATTTCAAAGCAATCTCATTGAACAGCCGGATCTCATCCATGTCAACTTCTTCTCCTATTTCAGGAAAATCCTCCGGAGAATTACCGCTGTAAAGACAATACAAAATCATACCGACAGCAAAAATATCCCTTGCCCTGCCGCTGCAGGGCCGTTTCGGCATATATTCCAATGTCCCGCTGGATGGCAGATAGGTCTCATCGCACTCTCCGGCAAGTCCCATATCCACAATTTTAAGCACCCCTTTACTGAAAATGATATTTTCCGGTTTGAGATCCAGATGGGCTACGCGGCAGGCATGAAGATACTCTATTGCGTTGGCAACTGCCAGCATTATATTCAAAATCTCTTCACTGCTGAATTTCTTTTTTCTCTTCAACCTCTCTGCAAGAGTATCGGGAATATATTGTTCACTCCTCTTGTTGAGATTATCGGCAAGGCAGGTAATGTAATAACTGTACTTTTCTGTTCTGCCGTGATGCAGAATCTCCTGGAGATTCTCATGATTATCTGTTCTCTGCCTGTAAAGTGCTATACTTCTGGCATCCTTTCTGCGATACTTCACCGGCATCTTACTGCCGTCATACGACACAAGACGTACAGCACGATGGATACCGTCAAGATCCACTGCTTCCCAGACTTCTCCTGTTCCTCCCCTTCCACACCGGGCAATAAGCTGAAAATCAGGAATATGGGGACGCATATCCGTAGCGGGCAAAATCTTACTCTTTTTATTCTTTGTCATCCGGAATAGTCCTCTTTGTAAAAAATCATACTTCGGGTACATTCAAAGGTAATATACACGCAAAAAAAGAAGTGTCAAGCAATAAATAAACATTTATCAACCTATTACTTAAAATATATTGAATATGCGTTTATTTTCTTACGATTTATACTAAAATATATCAGATAAAACTTTTGGCGTACAGCTTCTGCCGTATTTTCCGCTTAAAACATTCCTGTTTCAGGTATCGGCAAGCAGACAATTTTCACAATCATAAGAGAGAACACAGCAATTTCTCTTGTAAATATGAAGCCAGCCCTGACTTTCGGCGGCGGAGGAAGGCCAGACTTTGCCATCATACCAAAGTCCGGAAGCCTTCCGGATTTGAGAATTCCGGTCACCGGCAGGAAGAAGGAAAAAGAATTTTTCCGTCTCCAGCAATATTGCCGGATCATTTTTCAGTTTTCCGTAGGCAGAAAGACAGGGGATCAATACATCCGTGCAGAAAGTGATCTTTCTGGAGTCCGAAAGAATTTTTCTTTTCCGGCATTTTTCCGGAGAATAAAAGTCTCTGTACCTTTCCCAGTAAAGATCTTCCTTATCCAGTGATTCCGCAATACGCCGCCAAAAGGCTTCCGCACCGGATCTGACAAGAAGACCGGCAAGAACAGGCAACGGGTCAAATGGGAAACTTTCCAACAGCAGACAAAGCATAGCCAGACGCTTTTCAGGGGTATTGCCGTAAAGAACACCGGAACGGTTCCATACCGGCTTCAATTTGCTGCCTGTACGGTTCAGCCAGAATGTCTGCCACAGCTCTTTCACATATCCGCAGCTTTCTTCCGGCAAACCGGCAGATGCCGGATCGGGAAGCAAACCGGATTCCCCCCACAATACAGCCCGGAAATCTTTTTCCCGTACTTCCGGTGAATAATGGGAAAAAGTCACAAAAAGTGCGGAAAAAGCCTTTTCATTATTGGGATAACCGGCAAAAAGAAATATCTGTTCCTTAAATGCAAATTCCGTACCTGCAGCAATCAGTCTGTTTAACAGACGCTCTGCCTTTTCCTCCATCCTTTCCTTTGCCGCTTCCCGGAAAATCTTTTGCTGATCCTCAAAAGCCATACCGGCAAGGAAAGGACACAATGTTTCCACGGATTGTTGATTACTGTTTTTCTTATCCGGTACAGCAGTGTTATTTTTCTGTGCCGGTGTCCGTTTCCCGGGAAAGATTTTTTCTGCATTCTTTTCCGGCTGAACGGCAGTCATACATTTTTCCCTGCATGTCCGGATCTTTTCCCCGTTTATAAGAAACAGCGGCAATCGTTCCAACTGCCTCGGAGGAACGCTTTTCAGATCGTTTAATTGTGCCACTTGAAGGATCACATTGTTATAGGCTGGATCGGAAATATGTTTATGCCGGATAAAATCCGATACCCGGCAATGCACAGAAACATCTCCTTCCCTGTATTTTCTGCCGATGCGTAATTTTGCATTCAGGAAATCCGGTCCTTCTCCCGTGTTTGCTTCTCCGGGGTGAACCACAATACATTTGACAGCGTTTTCCAACTCTATTTCTGCGTTTTCCGGCAGAGACGCCCATAATGAACGCAAACTGATCTCATATCCCGCAGGCGGCTCTTTGATCCCGGAACACCCGGAAGAGGTCTTTTTTACAGAATATTTTATCTTTCCATCCATTTTACTTTCCCCGAAATACAATTTCACTTCGCGGAAGTACAATATTCCCTTGCCGGGAAAATTACAAGCGGATTCTTGCATATTCCCTTAAAAAGAAGCTTTCTTTTTTTCATTGTCCGCAAAAACAGATAAGAAAGGAGCCCCTGGCGCGGAAAACAGGAAGAAAAAAAGTATATTCTTAAAACAGAATGAATGGAAAAAACAGTTGTCTTATGATTCTGCGGTATATTTTTTATTATTTTGCACTTGAATAAATCCTGATTATTTCTAAAAGAGATGCCGGCAGATTTTCATAAGAGGTAATTTCAAAAGTCATTGTTTTTATAAAAAAACTGCCGCATCTCTTCCGGAGTTTTGCGGCAGTTTCAATAAGAGTCCGGCTTACTTAAGCTCAAAAATCCACTTCGGTATCATAATAGCAGCAAAGCAGCAGTTTTTCCATCTCTTCCACCGTGGGTTTTCTGGGATTGGAAAGAGTACACGCATCAGCTACAGCATTTACGGCAATGTCATGGAGCTTTGCCTTGAATACTTCTTCCGGCACAAAACCCTGTTCACAGGGCAGAGAATCCAAACCGTAATTTTTTATGCACTGGGGAATATTCAGTGCTTCGTTCATTTTGCGCAATTCTCTGATAAGAAGAGCCGTTTTCTCTTCATCATTTGCACCGCCCAGATTCAGATAATCAGCGATCTCCCCATATCTTTTTCTTGCTTCAGCATTTTTTGCATTGAAGGCAATGACCTTGGGCAGATACATGGCGTTGGCAGCCCCATGGATGATATGTGCGCCAAGATCCGCAAAGGCTGCTCCGGTCTTGTGTGCCATGGAGTGAACGATCCCCAGAAGTGCATTGGTAAAGGACATACCGGCAAGGCACTGGGCATCATGCATGGCAGAACGCTTTTCCATATCTCCCTGATAACTTGCTTCCAGATCTCTGCGGATCATCTTGATGGCAAAAATGGCAAGAGGATCTGTATAGTTGGTGTGAGCTGTTGAAACATAGGCTTCCACCGCATGTGTCATGGCATCCATACCGGTGTGGGCAACAAGTTTTTTGGGCATGGTTTCAGCCAGATCGGGATCGACGATAGCGATATCCGGAGTGATCTCAAAGTCGGCAAGAGGATATTTGATCCCTTTGGCATAATCGGTGATCACAGCAAAAGCTGTTACCTCTGTGGCGGTTCCGGAAGTGGAAGGGATGGCACAGAAGCGGGCTTTTTTCCGCAATTTGGGAAGACCGAAAACTTTACACATATCTTCAAAAGTTGTTTCCGGATATTCATATTTGATCCACATGGCTTTTGCTGCATCAATGGGAGAACCTCCCCCCATGGCAACGATCCAGTCAGGCTCAAATTCCTGCATGACCTGTGCGCCTTTCATCACAGTTTCCACAGAAGGATCAGGTTCGATCCCTTCAATGGTTTTTACCTCCATTCCTGCGGCTTCAAGATAACCGATGACTTTATCCAGAAATCCGAATTTTCTCATAGAGGAACCGCCGACACACACAACTGCCTTTTTCCCCTGAAGTCCTTTCAATGCTTCCAGTGCGCCTTTGCCGTGATAAATGTCTCTCGGAAGAGTAAATCTTGCCATGATCGTCTCCTTTTATCTGTCTTTTGATATTTTTTTAACCATAAAAAAGAAAAAAATTCTTCTTTGA
>JAFVRL010000054.1 GCA_017504325.1 Lentisphaeria bacterium
AAGTGCCCCGCCTGTCCTTATTGCAGAAGAGATCATACTTCTGGATCAGGCACTTATGAAAAATGCTCTGGAACTTATAGTACATATAAATGATACGGCGGAAGAACGGGGCAAACTGGAAAGAATAAGAGAACTTGTTCAACAGCATCCCGGGGAAACAAAACTTGTTCTCTGTGTTCACACCGGTGATCATTCCGTTTTCATTGAGAGTAAAGGAATATACAGCGTCAGTGTAACTCAATGCCTTGTGCAGAGTATCAATGAACTGTTCAATAATGAATTCCGCTGCCGTTTCAAGGCAAATCTGGAAGTACCGCGTCCGAAAGTGCGGTATGTTCCCAAGCAGGAGGAATCACAGGAAAAAGAGGAGAATGAATGATGAAGGGAAACTTTTTCAGAAGAAAAACTTTTTTTTCAATTTTTTCAGCGTTTCTTGCCATGATCTTCTCCCTGACAGTCTTTTCCGTAGAAAACGGACAGGATAAGGGGGAAAAAAACATCTGGGAAGAGTTGAGTGATACTTATTTTCAGGGAAGTATCCCTCCGGAAGCGGAGTTATTGCAGGCCATCCGCAAAGCTCTGCCCTCCTGGGCGGCAAATTCCTCCCGTATTTATACGGAAAAATTTTATAACGGTCCCCCTGCATGGCAGCTTATTCTCAATCACCCCACAGGAAAGAGAGCGGCAAAGGAGACAAACATCCGGAACGGTTTTCTGCTTATTTACATGGTGCAGGCAAGAGCAAATGTCTTTCCGGAAAGACTGAAAGATTCTTTCAATTGGGAACTGCCTGAAAGTGAACTGGAACTTTTTACCGTTTACCTGGGAAAAACCGAAGGATATTACTGGTTTGTAAAAGGGGATCTTTTCCATATCAATACTCTGCGCAACGCTTTTAAATTCAAGGACGGGGAAAATTTCCAGAAGATCATGGCAAAAGCTCTCAATATAATGGATTTTGACCATTTTACAGCAAGAACTGCCATCCTTTATTTCAAAGACAGAAAAGATGATTCGCCTGTATATATCCATAAGGCGATGGAAGAATGGAAAAAAGAAAAATTGGATCCGCCGTATCAGCATCTGGAAGCCATTAAACTCTGCGGAGGAAAAACTGCCGGAAAGATCCTGACTCAAATAGCTGTTTCAAAAGACAGGGGATTGGCACGGAAAGCCATTGACTGCCTTTTGGAGTCTCCGGAACTGGCTGAAGAAAAATTTTTGAAGCGTCTTATATATCTTCCGGAATATACGACATCTGTACTGGAAATTTTTTCCAAACGGAACAAATTGTCTCTTATCCTTCCGGATCTGGAAAAGATCATAGAAAGGCCCCGCAGTATCATGCAGTATGCTGTCAGTGTGGAAGCACACAGAAAAATATCAAGGAAACTTCTTACTGTTCCGGAGATTAATGCCGCTTCCCATATCCGGCTGCGTATGGTGCGTCTGGGAGATACAAAAGATTCCAGTAAATTTGTCCCGCTGGATGATTCCGGTGCCACACACCTTACAGAAAAAGTCGAAAGAAAAAGGATCGAACCCTTTGTGAATGTCATTATAAGATCCCGGGATATTGAGGCGGCAGTAGCAGCATCATTGCTTCTTGCTTCATTGGATCAGGGAAATGAACAGTTCCTCTCTACGGAATACATCAGAAGAGTACACAGTGTGGGTATTGAACTTTTACAGGCACTTCCACCGGATAAAATACAGATCATTCTGGAAAGACTTGATAAGCATATAAAAGAAGATAAATCCCGTATGTATATGGAAAAGGTCATGAAAGAACTGGGGATCAGACAGTAAAATGACTGTTTTTCATAAGGGAATAAAAGAAAAAATAAAAAAAATCATATTCTTTTCTGTTTTCTATTTGAAGTAAGGAAAGAGAAGGATATATTAACGGTAGAAAAGAAAATCCCGGTTTCCGGAAAGGAGAAAAAAATGAAAATGAAATTGTTTGTTGTTCTTTTGTTTATCTGTACTTTGTTTACTCTTTCTGCCGCAGATGACATTCCCATTGTATGGAACAGTTCCGAAAAAAATTTGAAAGATTTTCAGACCTATGCTTTCGGATTTTTACAGAATGATGAAGAATACAAGTTCATGTTCCAGATCAGATCGTTGAACAAACTTATGGAAAATGAAAATTCCATGCTTACCGTCTATCTGGATACAGACAATAACAGTAATACCGGAAGATTTGAAGGACAGGGTTGGGATCTGCAGTTGAATGTGCTTTTGAAAAGACATGTAGTTTCTTCAATTGTATGGTCTGAAAATGAGATCAAAAGTTCTTATACCTTCAACAACGGGGAATTTTCCGTCAATGCACAGGTGGATGATAATATGCTTTACATCACTGTAAAGAAGGTCGTTTATCTGAAGAACATCAAAATCGGTAAAAAATTTGTTCTTTTTGAAGAACACAGCAATGGTAAGGAAAAAACCAAAGACCTTATGAAAGGTGTGGAGATCAATCTGAAATAAATATTGTTTTCCTGATATTTCCGATCCCGGGATCTTGTCAGATTTCCGGGATTTTTTGTCCTCCTTATATGGAAACAACTTTTGAAAAATAACCCGATACTGAAATCATCTGCGGCAGTTGAATCATTATAAGATACACACACAGATGGTTGATAAAATAAATAAAGTATTTATATTCATTTATTTACCGTAAAATATACTGTGTGCATAATAAAAACTGCCAGTGACGGGGAAATCGTCGCCATACAGGAACAATACATACTCCATTTACAATAAGGATTCTCCTCTGTTACTTTCTTCCGTATATAAAAAAACTGACCGCAAGAAAAAAGAAACATTAGAAAAGCTGTTTCCCAGCCGGTGGCTCCACCAGGACGCAGACACATATAAAGGAAAACTGTCAAAAGAAATACCGGATAGATCCAGCATAAAGCAAGAGATTTTCTACTGCGGGAAAGAATAGCCAATACAATGGAAGAAATAAAAGCAACCAACCCGGTAATCAGAACAGCTATGGAAGTATAAAGAGTGATCCCCAGCAGCAATGCAGAAGAAGGAGATATATTCATTATTTATTCCCCTTGAGGATCACAAAGGATGGCAACCCCTTGATATTGAATTCATTCAGAACTTTTTTAACCTCTTCCGACTGCATATTTGTAGCATCAAATTTTACAAATATATAGTTTTCCATCTCTTTTTTCACAGCAGGATCGGTTAAAACGCTCCTATCCATTTCCAGACAGTTTTTACACCAGGAAGCCCAAAAATCAATAAGGACTTTTTTCCCGCCGGAAGAGGATCCTTTTATGGCTTTATATAATTTTTCTGTATATTCTTTCTCATTTTCCTTATGATCAATATAACGGGAACGGAAAAGAGTAAAACTTAAATATGCACAGTTGAAAGCAAGAAGAAGAATGATGATCCCGAAGACATACTTTATGAACTTCATCCATTTCCCCGGTTTGGGCAAAACGGCAAATCCGGCGGCAGCAATGGGCCAGGGCATTGCCATGCCGGCTCCCAGAACAAAGAGAAGCAGCAGTCCGAAAGGATTGCCTCCATTATACATCCTTGAGGATTCCAGCAATGCTGCCGCTACAACAGGAGCTACACACGCTCCGGCAAGCAAAGCGGCTATGACTCCAAGAAAAAAGATCCCAACCAATCCTGCCGCGGAAGGCATCTTGAAATTGCTGCGGAAACGGGATATATCCAGAATAAATACGTCAAACATAGACAGTGCAAGAATAAAAAATACCAACGCCACCAAAGCCTGGAAAAGCCAATGGGAATCCACAGAACCAAAGGAACTTCCCGTCAAAACAACCACCATTCCCAATACACCATAGGCAAGAGTTATCCCGAAACCGTAAACACATCCCCGCAGGATTTTTTCTTTGCGGCTTTTATCCGTCTTTTTCCCGGCACCGATAATGGCAAGATTTACAGGGATCATAGGAAGAACACATGGGGTGAGATTCAAAGCAAAACCGCCGAGAAATACGATCAGAAGAATAATAAATATGTTCCTTCCCTCAAGGGAATCAAAGAAACCCTTTTTACTATTCTCCCCTTTCAGAAAGGAAAGAAACTCTTTTTTGTTTTTGTAACCCTCTGATATTCCAATAATTGTATATGACGGAATTTTTCCGTCAGTTTGATTTTTGACGGATTTATTTCCGTCACTCATATTTTTTATATTTCCGTCAGAAGAAAGAATAATACTTTTCTCTTCCGGCATAAGACAGACTCCGCCGGAACCATTCTCTCCCATTTTACATCCCTGAAAAGAGATGTTAATTTTCCAGCTTTTACCTTTACTCTCTTTTATGGAATACTCCCAGACATAATTTCCGCTGCCTTTATAAATGGCAACATCACCGGATTCATCTTTATATTTGACGGATTGTGGTTCCGTCAGAAGTTTTATTCCGTCAGATGGAGTGATTTTTATAGAAGTGGAATCTTTATAGAGATAGGATAAAGGCTGGATAAGTGCCGTCACAATGATTTTATTTCCGTCAATTTTACCACTCCAGTTAAATAATTTTTCTTCTGCTGAAAGGATAAAAGGCAAAAGAAACAGCATATAGACCCATAAACAGGCTATCTTCTTCATCGTCATCTCCTTATTTTATAACTTTATAATTTTGAATTTATTACACAAATGACGGAATTATGACGGAATATATCCGTCATAATATAAGACAGGATAAAATTTCTGTTGTGTCATCAAAAAACTCATTTTGTTTTCAATTTATCAAGAAAAGTCTTTATTTTCTCCATAGCCGTCTTGATCCCATCCATGGAAGTAGCATAAGAGCAGCGGATAAATCCTTCCCCACATTCACCGAAAGCCGTACCCGGCACTACAGCCACCTTTTCAGATATCAGAAGTTCTTTTGCAAACTCCATGGAAGAAAGTCCTGTGGAAGTTATATTGGGAAAAGCATAAAAAGCCCCGTGAGGTAAAAGGCAGGGTAATCCCATAGTATTGAATGCATTGACAATAACATTCCTTCTTCTGCAATACTCATTACGCATCATTTCCATATCCTGCCGTGCATTTTTCAATGCTTCACAGGCGGCGTGCTGGGCATTGATGGATACACACATAATGGAATACTGATGGATTTTCATCATAGCATCAATGATTTCCTTTGGGCCGCAGGCATATCCAACGCGGAAACCTGTCATGGCAAAGGCTTTGGAAAAGCCGTTCAAAAAGACGGTTCTATCTTTCATCCCCGGAAATGTTGCTATACTTGGAGTCATTTCTTCATAGGTCAACTCTGAATAGATCTGATCTGAAATTACTATAAGATCATATTTTACAGCAATTTGTGCTATTTTTTCTGTCTGTTCTTGCGTCAATACTGCCCCTGTGGGATTACAGGGAAAATTCAACACAATAGCTTTTGTCCTGTCTGTAACAGCTTTTTCAAGATCATCCGGATCAAGGGCAAACGCATTTTTTTCATAAGTGGATACTGCAACGGGAATTCCATGAGCCATGCGTATTTCCGGAGCATAGGAAACATAACAGGGTTCATGGTAGATAACTTCATCACCGGGTGAAAGAATGGCACGCATCACAAGATCCAATGCTTCACTGACTCCCACAGTTACAATACATTCATTTTCAGGATGATATTCCAGATTATATGTATTTTTCACATAATTGCATATCTCTTTCCGCAGCTGGATCGTTCCAAGATTGGATGTATAATGTGTATTGCCTTTTTCATAGGAATATATGGCACTTTCCCTTATTGTCCATGGAGTTATAAAATCAGGTTCACCTATACCGAGAGAAATAACATCTTCCATGGTATTCACAAGTTCAAAAAAATCTCTGATCCCGCTTTTGGGAAGAGAGGATATATGAGGAGCAACATAAGAATTTTTCATTTTCAACTCTTTCAAAGTAAAAGAATAACAGCAGAATATCCTTATTGGTTTTCTGCCGCGGATCCAGAAAATTTATACAGAATATATCAGGGAACGATTTTAAGACGTTCGGAATATTCTTCCTCTTCCATCAATTTTCCCGCTTCTTTATATTTTTTCAGAAGAAAATGTGTGGAAGTAGATAATACTCCGTCCATTGCAGCAAGTTTACTGGAAACAAATTCCGCAACTTCCTGAAGGGTACTGCCTTTGATTTCCAGCATAAGATCGAATCCTCCGCTCATAAGGTAGAGGGAAGATACCTGGGGAAATTTACTTAATCTTCTGGCGATCTTGTCAAATCCCCCCTCCCGTTCCGGCCGGACTTTCACTTCGATGATGGCTTTTACTTTGCTTTCAGGCAATTCTGACTCATTGAAAATAGCACTGTAACCGATAATGATGTTGTTTTTTTCCAGTTCAGCCACAGCGGCAGCGGCTTCATGCGTACTCACGGCAAGTCTTTCTGCAATATCCGCTGCGGAAAGACGCCCATCTTCTCCAAGAATACGGAGGATCTCTCTCTTGATTTCTTCTTTTGTCATAATTACCTTTCTGACAATTATTTACTATATTGAACCATACAATATATTTTATGATTTACAGCATTTTTCCCGCAAGCAGCAGGAAAAGGCAGAAGCAGGGGGCACTCAGGAAAAGACTGTCCAGAAGATCATAAATTCCCCCGATACCCGGAATAGTCTTTCCGGAATCCTTTACTTTACAGGTACGTTTGATGGAAGATTCCACCAGATCTCCGTACATTCCCCCGAAATACAGAACAAGTCCGCTTATGGCAGGAATAACGGGATTTTTTATAAGCATACTAATATCAAAACAATAAGCAAGAAGATAACTTAATCCCACACTTACAGCTATACCCCCGGCAAGTCCCTCATAAGATTTTCCGGGACTAACAGAGGGGATCATCTTATGAGTACCATTTTTCATAAGTTTGCCGCAAAGAGTGCCGATAGCGTATGCTCCGATATCACCGGATTTGGTAACAAGAATAAAATAGAGGAAAAAAACATTCAGGGAAAAAGATGCTCCTTCTCCGGGAATGAAGAGTCTTTCTTTTCCGATGGTGTAAATAAAAGTAATAAGGAAAATTGGAAAACTGATAAAAATAAATGCGGCAATATTCATCATCGCCTTTTTCAATTTTTCAGCATCGTTCACAGAACAGAGAACCTGTATAAGTACCGCAATAAAAAGAATAAGCACAAAAATGGGAATTGCCATAAAGGAGATCCTGGAAATATGGATCTTACGCAGAAATTCTATATTGTTGCCCTGAGCCAGAAAAAAAGGAATGATAAAGGCAACAGTATTTATTACACACAAAACTTTCTTATTCGTTAAAATATTGATATTACCAAATATTTCACAAATTTCCTTTGTAACAAAAAAGGAAAGAAGCACCCCGAAAACAAAATAGGCTGCCAAACCGATATTGTTTCCCAGCAATGTGAGAAACAACAATCCCAAAAGGACGATCATACTGCAAAAACGGTGAATAAACATTTTATCTTCCTCCAAATCTTCTTGATCTTTTATTAAATGCTTTTATAGCTTCCATCAATTCATTTTTATCAAAATCCGGCCATAAAGTATCTGTCACATAAATCTCTGAATAAGAGATCTCCCACAAAAGAAAATTACTTAAACGAAGTTCACCGCTTGTGCGTATAAGAAGATCCGGATCCGGAACTTGCGGATTATAAAGATATTCTGCAAAGAGTTTTTCATCAATGCTTTCCGCATCAAGTTCCCCTTTGGCTACCTTTCGTGCTATGGCTTTTGCAGCATCGGCTATTTCACTTCTTCCACCGTAATTCAATGCAATAATAACACAGGGTCCCTGATTATCTTTTGTTTTATTTACAGCTTCTTTCAATTTTATTCTGGGTTCTTCCGGCATCCCTTCCAGTCTGCCGGTAACAAGCAACTTCAGATCATTTTCCATGAAAAGAGCAAGATTTGCATCCAGAAACTCTACCAGAAGGTGCATCAAAGCACTTACCTCTTCTTCGGATCTCTTCCAGTTTTCCGTACTGAAAGCATAGAAAGACATATATTTTACTCCCGGAAGATCTTTCATGCTTTCAATAAGATTTTTCAATGCTTCCGCCCCCATCCGGTGTCCTTCGCACCGTTCCAGGGAGCGTTTGGCAGCCCATCTGCCGTTTCCATCCATAATAATGGCAATATGTTGAGGTATTACAAGATCATTTTCCATAAAAAGTATTCTCCAGCATGATACACAATGTATGATAAATGGGTAAATGGTATTCCTGAACTTTGTAGGTGGTCGTTTCCGGAGCATGGATCATCACATCCGCATACTCTTCACAAAGTCCGTGATTCATCCCGGTAAGAAGGATGGTCTTCATATTTTTTGCTTTTGCCACTTTGAAGGCTGCAAGTATATTTTTTGCATTTCCGGAAGTGGAGATCCCCATAAGAACATCCCCCTCCCGTCCCATGACATAAAGCTGCTGGGCATAAACAAGGGTGGGATCCACATCATTGGCGAAGGCGGAGGAGAGAGCCGGGTGGGATAATAAGCTGACCGTCCGCAATCCCTGTTGAAGTGAGGAGGCAATATGATCATCGCCGATTTTCTCTTTCATTTCAGGGGGCAGGGGACGCTTCTTGATAAATCCCTTCATCAACTCCCCGGCAATATGTTCTGCATCAGAAGCACTTCCGCCATTTCCGCAAAGATAAAAGATATTGTCTTTACGGAAACAGTCACAAATAGTGAGATAACATTTCCAGATTTCTTCTGCTGTCTTTTCCAGTGCCGGATACCTTTTTACAAGGTCTTTCAGATCCTTTTCAGGAGGATTGTTAATAACTGTGTTCATATCCTGCTCATATTCCGTTGAAGGTTTTTTAATAATTTCTGACAATGTAAATAAAGCATAACTTTTCCATAAAAGCAAACGCAATATCCACAATTTTTAAAAAAAATGTTTTGTACTCACATTTTCGAGTTATCCACATTGTCAACATCCATAATAATAATACAAAATAATTTTTAAAGGAAATAAGCATTACTACTATCCCCTCTCTCCATCTTCCGTTTTCCTTTTACACCGGATAAAACAGGAAGAAAAATAAATGAAGAAAAACAGGAAAAATATTCAAAAACAACTTGATAATAACATCAGGCGTTATTATATTATATAGAAAGTTGAAGACTCAATATCATAACGAGAAAGGCGGAAAAATGAAATTCAAGACCAAAAGAGAACTCCTTCTGAAGGCTTTGTCCAAAGTGTGTAATATCATCGGAAACAAAACCACCCTTCCCATATTGGCAAATGTGCTTCTTGAAGCGGAAAACGGCAGACTTTCCCTTACAGCTACCGATCTGGAGATCCGTATCAGTACAAGTATTGAAGCTGATGTGGAAAGTGCCGGAAAGACTACTCTTCCTGCCAAACGCCTTCTGGGTCTTGTTGCCAAGTTCAAAGGCGGAGAAGTGGAATTTGATACCAATGACAAATTCCATACTGTGATCAACTGCGGTACTGCCAATTTTATGATCATGGGTCTTGATCCGGAAGATTTCCCTGCTGCAACTGAATTTACCGCACAGAGAAGTATCAAACTCAAACAGTCTGAACTTTCCCGTATGATTGACTATATCTCTTACGCTGCAAGTCTTGATGATTCCCGTAAGGTCCTTCAGGGGATCCTGCTTTCTGTAAAAGAAGGTAATTTCACTGCTGTTGCAACTGACGGTAAACGGTTGGCTCTTGTGGAAAAAGTCCTTGAAAATCCCTCTGAAGGAGCTGATGGAGACATCATCATCACACTCAAAGCTGCTTCCGAACTCAAACGCATCATGGAAAAAGACGGGGAAGTTACCATTGAGATCGATGAAAAACAGGTCGCATTCAAAGCAGATGTGACAACTCTTCATTCCAAACTCATTGAAGGAAATTATCCCAATTACAAACAGGTCATTCCTCCCAGCTTTGCCAAGCAGATCGAAGTACCCTGTTCCAGCTTTATTGATGCATTGGAAATCGTAAGTATTCCTCTTTCTGATGTATCTTCCTCTTTTGTGAAACTTACATTCTCCGCCGGTCAGCTTCTTTTTGAATCCAACAGTACCATCGGTGAAGGTAAAGAATATATCCAGATCCCCTATGAGGACAGTGAGATCTCTCTGTCCTTCAATCCCCAGCTTCTTGCCGATCCTTTCAAACATGTGAATGTGGACAAGGTGAATATCAAGATCAATGAAGGTTTCAATCCTATTGCCGTTGAAACTACTGATGGATTTTTGTATGTGATCATGCCTATCCGCAATAAGTAAGTCAGAGTAAGATCTTTTGAAAAGTCTTTTCCTTTTTCATCATACCGGGAAAAGACTTTTTTTTTACGGGAAAACACAGGATGCTAACGGAACTTGAAATAAAAAATTTCCGGCTTTTTACAGATTCTGTTCTCCGGTTTGATTCTCCGAAGATCATTTTCAAAGGAGGAAACGGGGAAGGAAAGACTACATTATTGGAAAGTATATTCTTTCTTGCCAATCTGCGTTCTTTCCGTACATTGAAAGTAAATGAGATCTGTACTCTGGGGATGCCTTTTTTCCGGATCAGAGGGGTGCATGAATATAAAAAAAACTGGAAAAGCACTCTGGAAGTCCATTATGCTGAAACAGGCAGAACATTGCATGTGGATCATATTCCGGTAACAAAGGCAAGCGATTTTACGGGAAGGATGCGCTGTATTACTTTTCTTCCGGAAGATCCTCTTGTCATAAGCGGTACATCTGTATTGCGCCGGAGATTTTTTGATATGTTCATTGCCCTTCTGGATAAGGAGTATTATATTGCTTTGCAGAATTATTCTGCAGCATTGCGTTCAAGGAACTTTCTTTTGAAAAGTGCCAGAAATGACCGTGAAAAAATCAGGGGGATACTGGAATCCTATAATATGCTTCTTGCTTCCAACGGCAGTCTGATCGTAAAAAAAAGGATGCAATACGCAGAAATGCTTTCACTTGAAACAGTGAAAAAACTTTCCGATATACGGCCGGAACTGGAAGAATTTGAGATCCGTATGCGTTTTAACGAAAATACTGTGGAGAAAGACTCCTTCCGGGAAAAACTGGAAAAGGATCTTTCCAGAGATATTTTGAAAGGATTTACTTCTGCCGGACCTCATCAGGATGAATTTGATTTTCTGATAAAAGATAAATCTTTAAGGTCTTACGGTTCCAGAGGACAGTTGAGAACGGTATCCTTTGCATTGAAACTGGCACAATATCATATTCTGAAAATGGCAGGAGAAGTACCGGGAAGTGTCGCGGCAGAAAATATTGTGCTGGTGGATGATGTATTGGGAGATCTGGACAGCAGGGCAAAAGAGGCATTTTTTACGGAGGTATCCGGAAAAGGTCAGATCTTTTATACTTTCACACAGATTCCTGACGAAATGGATAAAAAAGATATGCAGATATGGAAAATATCTGATGGTAAAGCTGTTGAAGATAAGACAGTGTAAGAGAAGAAAGAAAAGTTTTAAGCTTTTAAA
>JAFVRL010000055.1 GCA_017504325.1 Lentisphaeria bacterium
CCCCATTGATATTGTTACTGAAGGGGTTTTTCTGCGGATGCTCCAGACGGATCCGGCTCTGTCCGGGGTGGGACTTGTGATTTTTGATGAGTTCCATGAGCGCAGTATTGATGCAGATCTGGGATTGGCTCTTGCGTTGGAAAGTGCCGCGTTTCTCCGGGATGATCTGTATATACTGGTGATGAGTGCCACGCTTGATGCAGAAAAAATTGCAGGCTTGTTAAAGGATGAGGATGAAAAAGAAGATGTCCCGGTTATTATTTCCCGGGGAAAAATGTTTCCTGTTGAAACACTGTATCAGGTGCCCGATCCACATAAAGATCTTACAGAAAATGTCTGTTCTGCGATCATAAAGGCGTTGAATACTTTTTCCGGCGACATCCTTGTTTTTCTGCCGGGGGAGGGGGAGATCCGGAATTGTCTGCGGCAGTTGGAAAAAATGTTTCCAGACAGGGAAAAATTGCATCTGCTTCTTTATCCTCTTTACGGAAATCTTCCGCCGGAAGAACAGGATGCCGCCTTACAGAAAGCTCCGGAAAAATGGCGGAAAGTCATCCTTGCAACGACGGTGGCAGAAACAAGTCTTACAGTGGAAGGAGTCCGGGTGGTCATTGATTCCGGTCTTATGCGGTGTGCTGTTTATTCCCCCGGAAGCGGTATGGATCATCTGGAAACAAAGAAAGTTTCCCGCGCCTCTGCTGAACAGAGACGGGGGAGGGCTGGTCGTATGGAAGAAGGGGTATGTATAAGATTGTGGCATGTTTCAGAAGAACGGGGGATGCTGCCTTACAATATTCCCGGGATGCTTCAGGCAGATTTGACCTCATTTGCTTTACAGATCGCCCGGTGGGGAGTGCTTCCGGCACAGATTAAAGATTTGAAACTTCTCGATATGCCGCCAACTGGTGCTATGGAACAGGCATGGGAACTTTTGAAAGATATTGAAGCGGTTGATAAAACAAACGGCAGGATCACATCTTACGGCAAGCTGCTTGCGGATTATCCCTTGCATCCCCGGCTGGCACACATGGTTCAATGCGGGGAAAAATCACATAAAAAGGCACTTGCCTGTACCATTGCCGCTATTGTTCAGGAAAAAGATCTTTTCATCCATCCGGAAAGTGCCGATCTCAATACCCGTTTGGAATTTCTTGCCTCTTATATGTGCCATAAGGGGACTTCTTTGCAGAAAAATACAGATCAGACGGTACTTTCCCGGATATGCAATATATTGAAAAATGATTTTCATATCCATGGTAATGACTTGAACAAGGAGGATATTTATTCCGGTTGTGCCGGTAAATTACTTGCTTGTGCATATCCGGACAGGATCGGCAGAAAAATTCCGGATAAGAAGAATACATACATTCTATCCGACGGGAAAAACTGTTTTATGCCGGAAGAGGATCCTATGAACAGGGACGGTTTTTTATGTGTGGCTTCAGCAGAAGGACTTTCTGCAGTTCCCCGCATCCGGCTTGCCGCTTCATTAGAAGAGAAAGATATTCCTGAAAATTTGAAAAAGCGTTCTGTTGAGACATTCTGGAACAGTTCAGGCAAAAATATAGATGCTTTTGAAACGATCCGTATCGGTTCTCTGGCGATTTCCCGGAAAAAGATCCCGGCGAATTCGGATAAGATCACCCGGGAACAGAGACAGGAAACTCTTTTCAAAGGGCTGCGATCCCATGGGGCAGGGGTGCTGCCCTGGAGTGAACGGGAACTTTCCATAATGAAACGCAGCAGTTTTCTGCATAAATATATGGGGGAAACTTTCCCGGAACTTTCTCCGGAAACTTTGCTTGATACCCTGGAGGATTGGCTGACTCCGTTTTTAACTTCTTCGGTCAATTCTGTTTCAGCTCTTTCCGGTAATATTCTTGCCAATGCATTTGATTCTCTTTTCGATTATTCACTGAAAAGCCAGTTGGAACATTTGGCTCCGGAAAGACTTATTGTTCCAACCGGCTCAAAAATCAAAGTGGATTATGATTCCGATCCGCCTCATCTTGCAGTAAAATTACAGGAATTATTCGGACTTATGGATACACCCTCCGTTGCCGGGGGGAGGGTGAAGATCGTAATGGAGATCCTCTCCCCTGCCATGAGACCCATTCAGGTCACAAGTGATCTTGCCGGTTTCTGGAAAAGTTCTTATTTTCTTGTCCGGAAGGAGATGCGGGGCCGTTATCCGAAACATGACTGGCCTGAAGATCCATTGAAGGCTGTAGCCCATCGTGGAGTGCGGAAACCCGTTTCCGATCCCGGAAAATAAGGTTTTCAGCAGCTTTTTTACCATCTTTCTGCTATATCACCAACAGGTATTAAATAATATCATATACCATAAAACGGTATTTTAATAAAAATATTGAATTTATCGCTTAAAATCGTTTTGTATCATGTGGTGTTATTATTGTTTTACTTTATTTACTGCTATGTTACCCTTTGATTACTGCATTATCTGTCAATATCGGTACATAGAAAGCGGCACTGTATGCCGGAATTTCATCCTTTCCGTCATTAAGGATAACGGGAATATATAAGATGTCTTCCGGAAATAACGGTAAAGAGATTCTCTAAATTCTCATCGTGATCCTTACATCAGACAATGAGCATTTTCTTTTTTTCCGTTATTACTCTTCATTCTTCCAGTGTCCGGGACAATGCAGGTCTGTTTATCCATATCTTATGCAATCTTCTCTTTTGAAAAGAGGTGTATGATCTCCTATCCATAGCGTCGCATAATATATATTATGTTAAATTGCCTATAAGAAAAACGGGGCAGGGGTAGTATTGTAAATAATTGATATACATTACATTATGCGTTTGTAAAGAAATAATGTTGATAACTTGTTTAATAACTTCAGCAGATATTAACATCGGAATATCATTACCGGAGCGTTACTCACAGTTTTATGGCTTGCCAATAGCATTTTGTCTATATGCCGGAAAATATCTGACTTGAAAAACTGCCGGTAAGGCATTATATTATATATTAGAAGAAAAAGAAGGACTGTTACCCGAATATAGAGAGGAATTCACCATGGCAGAGAACTGTAATAACAATGACGGAACTTTTTTCAATAGTTGTGCCGAATGGATCGTGTATGGAATCTTTCTTATTCCTGCAGAACTTATCCGGGCATTGAGCTTGAAAAATGCCTACCGTCTCGCCCGTTTTGTCGGATTTATTCTGTATCATATCGACTGGAAACACAGAAAACGCATCATCACACATCTTTTACACAGCGGAATCGTTACAGACAGAAAAGAAGCCAGGTGTCTGGCAAAGAAAAATTTTGTTCACATGGTGAAAGTTTTTGTGGAAGTAGTGAAATTCGACCAGATCATAAATGCGGAAAATCACAGAGAGTATATTTCTGTCGATCCGGAGATCTCCCAGGATATCATAAATTCTGTCAATCCTGAACAAACCCTTCAAACCATCGTTCCTTCCATGCATCTCGGAAACTGGGAACTTTCTGCAAACTGTTATTGTTACTATACAAAACAATATGTCTGTTCCATCATGCGGCCGCTGCCCAACAAAAAAATCGGCAATTATTTTTATCGCAAACGCAACGGGATCTCCCATGAATCCGTATCAAAGGAGAGAGGGGTCAAACCCCTTCTTACTGCACTGAAAAAAGGTAAGACCATCGCGATCGTCGCCGATCAGCACGCAAGTCATACAGAAGGGATCGAACATAAATTTTTCGGGCATCCGGCAAGAAGTCACATGACTCCGGCCTTACTGCACCTGAAAACGGCGATTCCGCTTTTTCCTCTTGTTCTTATCCGGAAAGATGATGAATTTCATTTTATGCTTACAAGCGGCGGGGGACTGATCCAGCATACTCCCACCGGTGACAAGGAAAAAGATATCCGTACTGTAACAGAAGCCTACGCCGCCGCATTTGAAAAATTGATACGCAAATATCCGGAACAATGGCTTTGGGCGCATCGTCGCTGGCTGAATTGCGGCAGAGCTTCTCAATGGACTCCGGATCATTTCGCCAGTATCAAAAAGAATCAAACGGCAGAAAATGATACAGTAAAAGCGTAAAACCGCTCCCCTCCC
Organism: Lentisphaeria bacterium; assembly: GCA_017504325.1. Lineage (GTDB taxonomy): Bacteria > Verrucomicrobiota > Lentisphaeria > Victivallales > UBA1829 > RGIG5327. The sequence continues at coordinate 4,082 of JAFVRL010000055.1, forward strand.
CCCTAAAAACAAAATTGAATTTTTTTTTTTTTGCAAAACCAATCTGAAAGGATAAAAAATGGAAAAACTCACTGTCGATAAAATGGATCCGAAAAAGATCCTTGTAGCCCCTTCTCTGCTTGCCGCAGACTTTGCCAATCTGGAAAGCGAACTTAAACGCATTGAGGATGCCGGAGCAGATCTTCTGCATCTGGATATTATGGATGGTCATTTTGTTCCCAATCTTACAATGGGGCCTCCGGTGATCTCTGCCATCCGCAAGGTATCCAAACTGCCTTTTGATGTGCATCTCATGCTCACAGATCCCATCAAATATGTGGAACCCTTCTGCAAGGCAGGAGCCGATCTCATTACTTTCCATATCGAATGTGATAATGATGCAGATGATGTCATTGCAGAGATCCGTAAACATGGTGTCTCCGTCGGGATCTCTGTAAAACCCAAAACCCCCGCTTCCGCCATTGAAAAGTATCTGGATAAGATCGACCTTGTTCTGGTGATGTCTGTGGAACCCGGCTTCGGCGGTCAGTCTTTTATGAGTGAAGTTGTACCCAAGATCGCTGAAATCAGGAAAATGGCAAATAAAGTCAATCCGGCTATCCATGTTGAGGTGGATGGCGGCATCGATGGAAAAACAGTCAATCAGGTCGTTCCTGCCGGAGCAAATATGCTGGTAGCCGGTACTGCAGTATTCCGCGCTCCCGATGGAGCAAAGGCAGCCATTGAAAGACTGCATGCAGCACAAAATCAGCTTCCCTGATAACATATCCTATGAAAAAACTTGTCACTTTTCACGACTATCTCACTGAAAGATACGGAAAGGCTCTGCAAAGACTTTCCTTTGATCTGGGGTTGAGCTGTCCCAACAGGAAAAGCGGCAATAGTTCCGGATGTGCATTCTGCAGTGCAAAGGGGGCAAGAGCAAGGCACCTGCCCCCGGATATGACTTTGGAAATGCAGGCGGAACGGGGTAAGAAATATCTGCATGAAAGATATGGTTTCGATGGTCCGTATATAGCATATTTTCAGGCATATACCAATACATATGCACCGTTGGAGGTCTTGAAAGACCTGTATGGAAAGGTCTTTTCCCTTGCTGAATTCAAAATGGTCATCATTTCCACGCGTCCGGATTGTCTGCCGGATGATGTATTGGATTATATAGCCTCTCTGCAGGAAAAATATGATGTCTTCCTCGAACTGGGTGTGCAAAGTGCCAACGATGATACATTGAAAAAGATCAACCGCGGGCATGATTTTGCCTGTGTGGAAGATGCGGTCAGGCGCGCAAGTGCAAAAGGAATAAAGTGTGCCGCCC
>JAFVRL010000056.1 GCA_017504325.1 Lentisphaeria bacterium
ACTCATCTTTTCACTGTTTATCGCACGGGAAAGACTGTAAGAGGTAATTCCGACTGTAACCATTTCATTCTCCTTATATAGTTTATTTACCACAGCATTTTTTATATTTTTTACCGCTGCCGCAGGGACAGGGATCATTTCTGCCGATCTGGGGACCTTCCTTGTGATAGGTCAATTCGATTTCCGGCGGAAGTTCCGGCATTGCCCCTTCCCCGCTGTAAACGGCATCAGAAGCCATATTCTCCCCGTCAAGTTCAACCGGAATCTGCGGTTCCCCGGAGGATACCCCGTCATCAATATTCTGGAAGATAAGATGCTGACTTCTGGGATTGGCATCAAACATTCTCTGGAATGCTTCCATATTGGTGGCGGAAAGGAACATTTTTGCAATGATCTCATTACTGATATCGTCCATCAGATTTTCAAACATGGTAAATGCTTCCTGCTTGTATTCCACAAGCGGATCTTTCTGTGCATACGCCCGCAGTCCGATGCTGTCCCGCAAGCTGTCCATGGCATACAGATGATCCTGCCACAAACGGTCGATGGCATTCAGGATGATACTGCGTTCCAGGAACTTCAATCCTTCCGGATCTTCCGCAGAAGCCTTGATCTCATAGATCTCTTTCACTCTGTTCACCACAAGATCGGTGATCTTATCCACATCCACCTGTCCTTTTTCCTTGAATATGGCAAGCTCATTTTCCTCAAACCCTATGGGGAATGTGGTATTGAGCCATGCGGCAAGTTTGGGAAGATTGATGGGGGCATTGGAATTTTTATCCACTTCGGCAATGGCTCTCTGCACATGCCGGTAAACTTCATTGTCCACAATGGTGAAAATAAGAGAACGGCAGTCATCATTAAAGAGTGTTTCTTTACGGAAGCCGTAAATGACCTCTCTCTGTTTGTTCATCACATCATCGTATTCCAATGTGCGTTTACGGATGGAGAAATGGTACTGTTCCACCCTTCTCTGTGCAGTTTCGATCGACTTGGAAAGCCAGGGATGCTGCAGCTCCTCCCCTTCATCCAATCCGAAATGTTCCATGATCTTCACGATCTTATCCGAACCGAAAAGCCGCATGAGATTATCTTCCAGAGACACATAAAAACGGCTTGTCCCCGGATCTCCCTGACGGGCGGATCGTCCTCTCAACTGACGGTCAATACGTCTGGCATCGTGACGGGAACTGCCGATAACAAAAAGTCCGCCAAGTTCCGCTGCCCCTTCGCCAAGTTTGATGTCTGTACCGCGTCCAGCCATGTTGGTGGCAACAGTAACAGCATATTTTCTGCCAGCCTGCGCCACGATCTCGGATTCCCGTTCATGGTTTTTTGCATTCAATACATTGTGGGGGATCTTCCGCAATTTCAGCATCTTGCTCAAGATCTCCGAATCTTCCACGCTGATGGTCCCCAGCAGTACCGGCTGACCTCTTTTGTATGCTTCCACAGTCTCGTCCACGACGGCTTTGAATTTTTCCCGTCTGGTCTTGTAAACAGAGTCATGGATATCCACTCTCTTGCAAGGGCGGTTGGTGGGAATGACCACCACATCCAGTTTATAGATCTGGTGAAATTCCCCCGCTTCCGTTTCTGCGGTACCGGTCATACCGGCAAGTTTTTTATACATACGAAAATAATTCTGGATGGTAATGGTGGCAAGTGTCTGCGTCTCCCGTTCAATGGTCACATCTTCCTTTGCCTCCAGTGCCTGATGAAGTCCATCGCTGAAACGGCGGCCGGGCAGGATACGCCCGGTATGCTCGTCAACAATAAGCACCTGTCCTTCCGCCACGACATAATGCACATCCTTTTCAAAGAGGCAGTAAGCGCGCAAAAGCTGGGAAAGATTCTGCAATTTTTCACTCTTGCTGATATATTCCTGCTGGAATGATTGTTTTCTGGCAAGCCGTTCCTTTTCAGAACAGGCGGCATCATTCTCAATACTGTGGATGGACTCAAGAAGATCGGGAAGAATGAAGGCATCCGGATCATCCGGAGCAAGAGTCTGTCTGCCCTTTTCTGTCAGATCCGCTTCATGCTGTTTTTCATCCATGGCGAAAAACAGATCTTCCTGAACTTCCTGTAAAAGTCCCCGGTTCTGTTCACTGCGGACAGCCATTTCCATTTTTTCCAGAGCTTTCAGGATACTGCTGTCTTCAAGGACATGGGCAAGCTGTTTATGCCGGGGCATTCCGAATTTCACCTGAAGAAGTTTTCTTATGGCAAGTTCCTGTTCTTCATCGGAAGCATTTTCCCTGTCCAGAACGGTCTTTGCCTCCTGGATCAAACGGGAACAGAGCAGACTCTGACGGTTGAAAAGATCTGCGATCAGAGGTTTCAGAGAGGAAAACTGATTGGTGGAAACTGCCACAGGACCGGAAATAATAAGAGGAGTTCTTGCTTCATCAATAAGAATGGAGTCCACTTCGTCGATGATCGCATAGAAGTGATCTCTCTGCACCAGCTGGGAACGGTCAAAAGCCATTCCCATATCCCGGAGGTAATCAAAACCGAACTCGCTGTTTGTTCCATAAGTGATATCACAGTTATACTGGGCACGGCGTTCTTCCGGATCCTGATCGTTCTGGATACATCCCACCGTAAGTCCCAGATACCGGAAAACCGTTCCCACCCACTGGGAGTCACGCCTTGCAAGGTAATCATTGACGGTGACAAGCTGACAGTTGCCGCCTGTAAGCGCATTGAGATAAAGAGGAAGAGTGGCAACAAGTGTTTTTCCTTCTCCTGTTGCCATTTCCGCGATCTTGCCCTGATGAAGGACGATACCGCCGATAAGCTGCACATCAAAAGGCACCATATCCCAGGTAAGTTCGTGATCACAGACCATCACCTTTGTGCCGCAAAGTCTGCGGCAGGCATTTTTTACCACGGCAAAGGCTTCACAAAGAATATCATCCGTTGTCTCGCCTTTTTTCAACCGTTCCTGAAATTCAGGAGTCTTGGCTTTCAATTCATCATCCGTCAACTTCTGATATTCCACTTCAAGAGCATTGATCTTCTCCACAATCCTGCGCAGTTTTTTCACATCTCTGGCAGATTTATCTCCGAAGATCGCTTTCAGGATCTTTGTAAGCATGTAAATTCTCCGTTAAAGATTAAAGATCAGCGGAAAACTTCAGGAGAAGAGGGTTCCACAAGCACATGGAAATCCACTTTTTTCTCACCGAAATCCAGAGTGATCATCGTATTGAGTCTGGTAAGGAGCAGCACATAAGGAACTTTCACTTCCCCGCCGGGAACAGTAACAGCGACATTGGCAGAACCGAGAATAGGCTCGGCATCCCTCAATGCAGCAACAAGATTGGCAAGTTTCCGGAATTTATCTGTAAGAGCGGCATCAAATTCATAAGGTCTGTGACATTCCGGGCAAAGTACCTGACAATCCTCCACATCCAATTCATTGAGATTGAATTTGACCACTCCTTTGCAATTTTCTTCCAGACATTTGAAATCCAGTACAGCATTATTTTTCTTTGTTTCCGGCATATTGACCTCACAATTTATATATGTTATTTTCTGTTGAAATTTTCTTTTAAATAAATAATATATACGCTCGGTTCCCTGTTTGCAACATTTTTTCCGACAAAAGCTGTAATTTTCCCGAAAAGAACCACAGTTATCCCATAATTTTTCAAAAAACAGGTATTTTCGCCATATTTGAGCGGGAGAAAATTGGATTTTGAAAAAGTGATTTTGTCAGATTTTCCAGACAGTATGAGTGAAATATCATAGCGGAGAATAAAAAAGCCCCATCGGGGCACAGGAACCCAGATCCGGGGTACAAGAAAAATATGCTCCTATCACGAATCAAGTCCCGGAGG
>JAFVRL010000057.1 GCA_017504325.1 Lentisphaeria bacterium
GCCTTTTCCGGAAGAGTGATCCTGAGAAGGGAAAGAAGAGCATTTTTCAACTCTTCTTTTGAAAGAGCTTTTCTTTCACAAGCAAATTTTTCCGCCATATCCTTTGTGATTTTCCAGATATATTTATTGTTGGCAAGATTCCGCAGATCCCCGTCTTTGATGGCGTATGTGCTTTCAGGAGAGGGGAGGGTAAAGGCGGGTTCGGGTGCGTTTTCTTTTCCGGAAACATGTTTTGTCAGGAATCCATACATGGCTTCCCGGTTGGCTTTGGAGAATCCGTGTTCATCCGGGCCGATGAAATACTGTGTATCATACTCTGAAAGAAGGGAATTGATCTTTTTGACCTCTGCACAGGTTTCCACCACGCCTCTGGGGTCGAAAAAGTCCTTTTTCTGTCCCATGATCAGAATGTGACGGGGGGCTTGCGCAAGAAGGAAATCCCCCATTTCCAAACCGTATTCCAATGCGTGGGGGGGCATCTGTTCAATATCGGCGGGAATTTCATTTTCTATATTGTGTTTCCAGCTTGTCACATAGCAGCTGGGGGCAACGGCAACCGGACGGGGATCAGCGGCAGCCACCCATGTGGTGAGAGTTCCGCCTCCGGAGTTTCCTGTAACACAAAGACGGGAGGAGTCGATCTCACTTCTGGTTTCCAGATAATCCAAGCCCCTTACACCGTCCCAGGTACGCCATGCACCGAACCATTCCCCGCAGAGAGAGAGGTTTTTTCCCATAAGGTTGTGGTTTCCGCAAAGACCCAAAGATGTGGGGGTATCCCGGTACTGCTGACGCTCCCCCTGTTCCACCGGATCAACGGCAAGGACGGCAAAACCTTTTTTCACCAGACCCACGCAGGCGGAACGGTAGGTAACGCTTGCCTTGCCCTCTTCCGCATGACCGCAGAGAAAAAGTACACCGGGAACTTTGCCGGAAACGCCGGAAGGCAGATAAAGATTGGCTGTAACAGGATAGGAAGGACGGCTGTAATAGATGATATTTTCCACACTGTAGTTGTCAAAAATATTTTTTCCGGTGACAACGGCATCCAGGGGAGTGCGTTGGGGAAAAGCAAAGATTTTTTCGATTTTACTTTTTATCTCTTTTACATAGGAAGCCGCCTGTTCTTTTGTTGTGATGGCTTTCAGTCTCTTTTTGCGTTCTTCAAAGTTTTTTCTTGCCAATGCCACATAATACTCATTGACATTGTTTCCGAAGAGTGAATTTGTCATTTTTTTTACCTCGTTTATATGGTTATTCTGTTTGGAAGATCTCATAGGAAGTCTGTTCCGATTCCCGGAATTTCTGCGGGGAAAGTCCGGTTTCATTGCGGAAATATCTTGTAAAATAAACAGGATCGGAAAAACCGGATTTTATGGCAATATTTTTAACGGAAAGATCGGTGCTTTTCAGGAGTTTTGCAGCACAGGCGAGCCTCTGGCGGATGAGATAGGTGGATAAAGGGATATTGTATGCTTTGCGGAATTCCCGGGAAAGGTGTACTCTGTGTATGGAAAGAGTTTCCGCTATCTCATTTACATTCATCCTCTGATCGGTATAATGAAGATCGGCAAGGGCTTTGGCAAGGGAGGCATAATTTCTTTCCGGTTTGTCTGCCGGGGAATTTTTTTCTTCTTTCTTGGATATATGGGTGCTTAAAATCAGCAGTTTCACCCCTTCGGCAAGGGCGGAAAGCATACTTGCATCATCTTTTTTTCTGATGAGATCATAAAGAAGGGAAAAAAGTTCCTCCGGACATGTCCCTGCATAATGAGGCGTTCTGGGAATATTGAATCTTCTCCAGAATTCTCCGGAAAAATTCCCTTCAAAAGCTACAAAACAATACTGTCCGCCGTCACCGGGCGGAGCATCAAAAGTATGGGTTTCCCCGGGCATATAGTAGCAGACATATCCCGGACGCATGGTATATTTTCCTTCCGGAAATTCCACCTGGAAAACGCCATCGGTACACCACAAGACCTCTAACGAACGCAGAGTACGGGGTTTAGGCAGTATTCCGTGCCGGATAAGTCCCCTTCCGCAGGAGCGTATCCGGAAAGGAAAATTTCCCGCCAGATCGGTCAAAGAAGCAAAACTCCATTCAAATTTCTGTTTCATATCCGGAATGTATCAAAAATATTAAAAATGTTACATTTGTCCTATTGTGAATAAGCCCTTTATGGATTAAAATATACTGGAGAAAAATATTTTTACAAGGTAAATACGGAAAAAAGCCTTGAAAATATTTTTTTGTTCCACAGGTAAAAATGAAATTTTATTACAAAAATAACAGAAAGAAGGAAGGTATGAAAAGGAAAAACTGCTTTACCCTTATCGAATTGTTGGTTGTAATTGCCATTATCGCCATTCTTGCGGCGATGCTTCTTCCCGCATTGAAAAGTGCAAGGGAACTTGCCAACGGGATCAAATGTACATCCAATCAGAAGCAGATCGGTTTGTCATTCATGCTGTATGCCAGCGATTTCAAGGATTGGACGATCGGGTCATCCACATTGTATTACAAGAATTCCGC
>JAFVRL010000058.1 GCA_017504325.1 Lentisphaeria bacterium
GCCTGCCGTTCCAAAGATCCTATGGATCCCTACCGGAATATGGGGGCACCCAGAGGTTTTGCCCGTGATTCCTACAAAGAGATAACGAAAAAGGATCAGCCCGTAAAACGGAAAAAGACCAACAAATCCTTTTTCGGAAAACTCTTTGAGGATGAACAGGAGAAAAAAAGGAAGTTCCGGGATGTTTCCAAACCTATGGAATCCGGAACGGTGGAGATCTTTCCCTGGCGGGGAGAGGACCGGCGCAGCAACAGACTGCATCAGGAGATCAGACGGGAAAATAAAAGAAGAGAAGGCCTTTACTGGTAAACAGCGATAAACAAGGAGGATCGTATGAAGTATATTGTGACCGGGGCAGCAGGACTTATCGGCAGTTCCATGATCTGGAAACTCAATCAGGAGGGGATCACCGATATTCTCGCAGTGGATCATTTGAGCAATTCGGAAAAATGGAAAAATCTGCGGGCACTTGCCTATGCGGATTATATGGAAAGAGAGGATTTTCTGGATCTCCTTCTTACGGACGGACTTCCTGACGATGTGCAGTGTGTGATCCACATGGGGGCATGTTCCTCCACAACGGAAAAAGATGCCACTTATCTCGTCCATAATAATTTTGAATATACCAAGGCTCTTGCAGAATATTGCGTGGAAAACAAAATAAGATTTCTGTATGCTTCCAGTGCCGCAACCTACGGTGACGGGGAAAAAGGATACAAGGACGATGAAAGCAGTATCGAGGATCTGCGTCCCATGAATATGTATGGATACTCCAAACAGATGTTTGATCTCTGGGCAAAGTATCATTTCCTGCTTTCCTCCGTTACCGGGGTGAAGTTTACCAATGTTTACGGTCCCAATGAGCTGCATAAAGGTTCCATGCGTTCCATGGTATGCCGTGCTTATGAGCAGATCCGGGATACGGGGAAAGTTGCCCTCTTCAAGTCAGACAGACCGGATTATGCCGACGGGGAACAGAAACGGGACTTCATCTATGTGAAAGATGCTGTGAATATGGTTTGGCACCTTCTGCAGAACAATTGTTACGGTATTTACAATATCGGCAGCGGAAGAGCGGAAACATGGAACAGTCTTGTTTCCGCCGTATTCAAGGCAATGGGAAAAGAGGTGAATATCGAGTATATTGATATGCCGGATCATTTGAAAGGCAAATATCAGTATTATACCTGTGCAGACATGGAAAAGATGCGGGCTTCCGGCTATACGGAAAAGGTCACATCCCTGGAAGATGCCATACGGGACTATATCTGCAACTATATTTCCCGGGAGCGTTTTCTGGGGGATGAATGAAAAACATCCTGTATTCCGGGATGATGGATCATTTCAGTAAAACAAAGATTCCGGGTCTCCCTTCAGGGAGATTCTTTTATTTTTACAAAATATAAAAAAGGTAAAAGATGAAACTTTTTAAATGGTACACAAATATTCCGCTTATCTACCGCAATCTGGGTGCATTTGTTTTCGGATGTATTGCCGGTCTGATCATCTATAAACTGGGGCAGATCTGCGGAAACGGTACATTGGAAAAGATCGTAAGTATTCTGTCCCCCTTCGGACTTGTACTTGTGAATATGCTGAAGATGATCGTTATACCCATTATCTTCTTCTCTCTGATCTATGGGGCTGCGAGTCTGCCTTTAAAGACTTTCGGAAAGATGGGGGCGGGAGTCTGTGCATGGTACTTTTTTACTTCGCTGTATGCGGCAGTATTCGGTACAGTTATTGCTTTTCTTTTTAATCCGGAACTTGCTTCTGCAGGGGAGCTGGCAAGCAAAATGACTGCTCAACTGGAACAGATGAAGAGCAGCAATACCGGAGCGGGAAATGCTTTCCTCAACCTTATTCTGGGGCTCTTCACCAATCCGTTCAAGGCACTGGCAGACGGAAATTTTCTGCCGGTCATCGTTTTTGCCATCCTGTTCGGACTTGCCGCCCGTGTTGTATTGGATACAGCGGAAGATGAACGGACAAAAGATATTATTGCAAGGATGCTGGATCTTATCGAAGCGGTACAGAAGGCGGTCTTCAAAATGATCGACTGGATCATGGGATATTTTCCTGTAGGAGTATTTGCACTTACCGCCTGTAATTTTGCAGTGTACGGATTGGGACTTTTCCAATCTTATTTTCAGGTGGCATCCTGTGTGATCACAGGAATATTTCTGATGCTTCTCATCTGCTATCCTATGGCAATAGCAGTTATTTGCAGAGAAAATCCCTACCCCATCCTCTGGAAACTGCGTGAACCTGTACTGACTGCTTTTGTCACCCGTTCCAGTGCAGCGGCTTTGCCGGTATCTCTGAAAACCGCCTCCGGTAAACTTAAAGTAAAGGGGGAACTTGCCAACTTCACTCTTTCACTGGGGGCAACGGTCAATATGGATGGAGTATGTATTCATCTTCCTGTTTTTGCAGTTCTTGCTGCCAATCTTTTCGGATACGATATGACTTTTTCCCAGATATTGCTTATGGTGGTGGGTGTGGTATTGGCTTCTGTGGGAGCCGGCGGTGTGCCCGGGGGAAGTATTTTCCTGCTTTTCCTTGTTCTGGGGACTTTCAATCTTACTCCCGTTCAAACTTCCACCATTGTCGCACTTGCCCTGGGGATCAATCCTTTGCTGGATATGTTTGAGACTGCCTGCAATGTGGCGGGAGATAATGTGGGAACTTATGTTGTCGGCAAAAAAATGGGACTGATGGAAAAAGATGTGCCGCCGGAAAGTTGAAAACGGAGATTCCTGAGAAACAGGAACAAAGAGCTTTCCGGGGGGATTCAAACCGGTTCCGGCATCCGGGAGTCTGATCTGCAAGCGTAAGTCCGGAAAAGAAAAAGGGGCTTCTGCAAACCCTGAAAGGAGTGCGGAAGCCCCGTGAATGATTCTCAATGATGGATCAGTCGATCTCCAGTTCATCTTTCAGGAATTTGATGTATTCCATATCGATTTTTGCTCCGTAGATACCATCGCCTCTGGAGGGATATTCCAGAGCCATGATCCCGCTTTTCAGATATTTCTTCAAGCCTTTCATCACTTCATACTGATTGATACAGCCGTCAGAAAGATGAGTGATCATATATCCGCCCGCTCCACCGGCAACGGTAAAGACATTTTTCAAATGGGCATAGTAGATTTTGTCCTGAAGGATCTGGAAAACTTCTTCCACTTTTTCGCCGTTTTTATTGAGAACGATATTTCCGTGGTCATAGTTGGCACCGATGGCATCATTTCCCACCATATCCAGAAGTTTTTTCGTGGGTTTGGCAAGGTCATGCAGATAGCTGTTGTGCATTTCAAGAGCGATAAGCATATCCAGTTCCTCTGCCTTTTTCCCGATCATTTTCAGACCTTCGGCAACTCTTTCGTAATCTTTTTCCAGTGCGATCCCGCTTCCGGAAGTTTCCAGATTGCAGGAGACACCTTTTGTGGTGACAAGACCGGCAAAAAAGTTCATAACGCGTGTTCCGCACTCTTTCTTTGCAAATTCCATGAGGTCAATCATGAAATCCACATTGGTTTTGATTTCCTCCTCTGTTCCGCGGGCAAAAGGGACGGAATGACCGAATACCACCTCTTTATCCGGATGATCTGCCTTGAAATCTGCAGCTTTCTTCCGGAATTGAGCCTGATCCATGTCATCAAATCTGTATTTGCCTCTCAATTCCACTCCGTCATAACCGAAACGGTTGACGATTTTAAAAAATTCATCCAGTTTTCCGGGACCCTCGTGATAATTTACATGCAGAAGAGTTTTCATTTTCTGTTTCCATTGATTGTTTTGTTGTTTTGAAGGAAATTTTCCAATGACCTATAAGTTAGCATGTAAATACTGTTTTTCAAGTTTTTTCTTTCCCGGATGACTGTTTCCCTTGAATATGGTGAAAAAGGTCACATTCATTCTGTTTTTTCTTCTCACATCCCTTCGCTTTTCCTTTTTCAGCGATTTTTACGGGACAGCAGTGAAAAAAAAGTGTTTTTTTGTAAAAAAAAGCAGTTGACCGTTTGATTTTATGGTAAAAAGCGTTAAATTTGACTATGGTATTTTCAACAGAAATGAAAGCAACAACATGAAGGAAAAAAAGATGCTTGATTTTACCAGTTTTTATTCGGTGCCGGCAACTTTCCCGGCTGAAGACATTACTCCCTGCACAGAAGGGGTGAAACCCGTTTTTCTGGCAGGACCGCAGTACAAAGGAAAAGAGACCCGCATTTTTGCCTGGTACAGTTTGCCTGAAGGGGCATCCAAAGAAAATAAAGTTCCCGGTATCGTTCTGCTTCACGGCGGAGGCGGTACAAGTTTTTCCTATTGGGCAAAAATGTGGAATGACCGCGGTTTTGCCGCTGTTGTGCCGGATATTTTCGGTGGTTTCCCCGGTAAAAAAAGTGCTGACGGAAAACTGGAAGTTGCAGTGGAAAGCCATGAATTTTCCGGTCCCCTGCACAAAGACTGGTACAAACAGGCCGATGAAGCTGTGGAAGATCAGTGGGGGTATCATGCCATTGCTTCTACCGTCATTGCCCACAGTTTCCTGCGTTCCATGGAGGAAGTGGACAGTGACCGTACCGGGATCACCGGGATCTCCTGGGGTGGGTTCACTACCGCCCTTACCATTCCCTTTGACTCCCGCTTCAAATTCGCCATGCCCGTTTACGGCTGCGGCGGCATCCTGAACGACCTCAAACTTGTTCCCGGCGATGCTTCCTCCAAACAGATCAAAAAATGGGCTTCACTCTGGGATCCCCAGAACTATCTTTCCCGGGCAAAAATGCCGGTTCTCTGGCTCAATGGTTCCCACGATGCCTCTTTCGATGTGATGAACTGGAACAAAACCGCCTCTCTGGCAATGAAGTCCTACCGTTCTCTGCGGGTGGATTTCCCCCACGGACAGTATCCGGGTTCTGAAGCACCTGAACTTCTGCCCTTTGCAAAGAGTGTTCTGGAAGAACGCCAGTACCCCGTCTTCTCCAAGGTAAAGCAGGATGAAGAGGGGGAAAGACTGGGGGCGAAACTCAATGCGCCTGTAAAGATCACAAAGGCAAAACTCATTGCCACAAGAGCCAATCCCTGCTGGAACGATTGTTTGTTCCGGGAATATCCGGCAAGAGTCAATCTGGAAAACGGTTCTATCGTGGGGGATCTGCCTGATGGTTGGACAGCAGCCTATCTTATGATCGAAGACGGAACCGGAAGTGTTTACTCTTCTGAAGTCGTATTTTCCGGAGAGGAATGATATTTTCCCCGGTTCAAAACTCTTTCACTCTGCCGGCAGATCCCGGCAGGGTGTTTTTCCAATCATATATAAGCAGGAGTTCTCATGTCCATTCTTATCACCAGTGCTAAAAATCCCCGTGTCAAACACGCTTATTCTCTGCGGGAACGGAAAGAAAGGGACAGGGAAAAAGTCACCATTCTGGAAGGGTACAGGGAACTTTCCCGGGCTCTTGCTCTGGGGATCAAATTCAGAGAGTGCTATTTTGCTCCGGAACTGTACCTTGGGGAAAATGAACCTGCCCTTATTGAAGCAATAGAAAAAAGCGGTGCGGAAACTTTTGAAACCACTGCCACCATTTTACAGAAACTTGCCTACCGGGAACGGCCGGAAGGATTGATCGCCATTGTGGAGATGGAGAAAAAGGACTTGGAAAGTATGCCGGTAGTCTCCAACGGACTCTATCTTGTGGCGGAGACCATTGAAAAACCCGGCAATCTGGGAAGTATTTTACGCAGTGCCGATGCCGTCAATGCCACGGGAGTCATCATCTGCAACCGTCAAACCGATATTTTCAATCCCAATGTGATCCGGGCAAGTACCGGAGCGATCTTCTCGGTTCCTGTGGCGGAATGTACTTCGGAAGAGGCTGTCGCGTGGCTGCGGAAACACAAAATCCGTTCTCTTGCCGCAACCCCGCACACGGATCTCATCTATACAGAAAATGATATGACCTGCGCCACAGCCATTGTGGTAGGGGCGGAACAGTACGGTCTTTCCGATTACTGGATGACAAATGCCGATACCCAGGTAGTCATTCCCATGCTGGGAAAAATGGACTCCCTGAACGTTGCCACAGCCGCAACTCTTCTTCTTTATGAGGCGGCAAGACAGAGAAACTGGAAATAATCTTTTCAAAGGAGATATGCTTTATGAAAAATCTTACCCACAAAGTAGAATTTTGTGTTGTCGGCGGCGGGATCGCCGGTATGTGTGCCGCAATTTCCGCAGCAAGACACGGGATAAAAACTATGATCATTCAGGATCGTCCTGTTTTCGGAGGCAATGCTTCCAGTGAGATCCGTATGTTCATTTGCGGCAGTCCCCATTTTCTGGAGACTGGTATTGTGGAAGAGTTCCGTCTGGAAAATATCCACCGCAATCATTTTCCCAACTATTCTGTCTGGGACAGCATCCTTTATGAAAAGATCCGTTATCAGGAAAACCTTACCGCCCTTATGAATACCACCTGTGTGGAAGCAGCAAAAGAAGGCAATAAGATCAAAAGTGTGAAAGGCTGGCAGCTCACCACCGAAACATGGCACACCGTGGAAGCGGATATGTTTGCAGACTGTTCCGGTGACGGGATCCTTGCCCCCCTTGCCGGAGCAGATTTCCGTATCGGAAGGGAAGCAAAAGCGGAATTCGGGGAAAGTCTTGCACAGGATGTTGCCGACAACAAGACCATGGGGATGAGTTGTCTTATTCAGGCACGGGAAACCGACCGTCCCCAGAAATTCACTCCCCCCAAATGGGCATACTCCTATCCCACAGAAGAATCCCTGCCTCCCTGCCGGGGACACAATATGAGCCGTTTGCAGAACTTCTGGTATCTGGAACTGGGTGGCAATAAAGATTCCATCGGAGATGCGGAAGAGGTGAAAGATGAACTTCTGAAAACTGCCATGGGATTGTGGGATCATATTAAAAACCACGGCGATCACGGTGCGGAAAATTATGCCATCGACTGGATCGGGTTCCTGCCCGGAAAACGGGAAAGCCGCCGTATGATGGGGGATTATATCCTCAATCAGAAGGATGTGCTGGAAGGAACTCTCTTTGATGACATGGTCGCTTACGGCGGCTGGCCTGTGGACGATCACCATCCCGACGGATTTGAGTTCCGGGGCGGTGAACCCAATATCCATATCCAGCCGGATCAGCCTTACGGTATTCCGCTGCGCTGTCTTTATTCCAGAAATATCGACAACTTATTCTTTGCCGGAAGAAATATCTCCTGTACCCATGTGGGCATAAGTTCCACAAGGGTGATGGCAACCTGTGCCTGTGTGGGTCAGGCGGCAGGTACTGCCGCTGCATACGCAATCAAAAACAATATGACTCCCAGAGAAACTTGCAAAAACTTTATTACCGATATTCAGAATACTCTCATGGATGATGACTGCTTCCTGCCCGGAAAACTCCGCAATATCTCCCCGCTGTGTCAGAAAGCGGCTCTTACAGCTTCCTGCGGAAATCCGGAAGAATTGCGTTCCGGTATGGACAGAGATACCAGAGAAGCCCTCAATGCATGGCAGTGCAACGAAGGGGACTGGGCGGAGTACGATTTCGGTACACCTGTCGATCTCAAGAGGATCCGTCTTGTTTTTGACAGCCGCCTTACCAGAAACAAGGATAACTGGCATCTCAATATGATCTTCAACCGGGCATTGGATACCCCTGATTACAAGGTGGATGATTGCCTTGTGGAAGCGTATCATATCGAAGCAGACGGTAAAGAGATCTTCCGGGAAACAGACAACTATCAGAGACTTGTGAAGATCCCTGTGGATGTGAAAGCAGCAAAACTGCGTCTTGTCATCGACAAACTGCGGGGAACAGGCGTCCGGAACGTTTTCGCTTTTGAAGCGGAATAAAGAATACGGAAAGGTTTGGAGAAGAATGGATAGGTATGGAGGAGAGATCCTCCCTGCTTATCCGTTCTTTTTTTGCAGTTCCTCCAGGAGCTTTTCTGCCATTTTTTCAGCAGTAAAGCTGAATTTTTTCCGAATACCGTCAATGGTTCCGTGGGGAAGAAACGAAGTATTCTGCCAGGAAAAATGGATGACGGGGAAGGGGTATTTTTTCTGAACGAGGAGGGAATCGGTGATGGCATCGATCCCGGTTCCGGCAAGAGCATCCTCGATGGTGACAACAGGCATTTTTTCTGCAAAGGAAAGGAAAAGTTCTTTGTCAAAAGGTTTATAGAATCTGCCATTGACCACCGTACAGGAGATATTTTTTTTCTTCAGGATCTCACGGATCTCCAGTGCAGTCCTGCACTCTTTTCCCATTGCCCATATAAGGAGATCCTTTCCCTCCTTCAAAATCTCCCCTTTTCCCCATTGGACAGGAGTGGAGGCAAGAGAAAAACCGGAAAGATCACAGGAACCCCGCGGGTAGCGTAAAAGTACGGGATGACCGTATTTCAATGCAGCGGGAAGCATGGAAGAGAGTTCATCCGGATCTCTGGGGGCAAGGATGGAGAGAAGAGGCATGGAAAGAAGAAAGGGAAGATCACTGAATCCGTGATGTGTGGGTCCATCCTCCACAAGTCCCGCCCGGTCGGCACAGATGACTGCCGGAAGATCCTGCAGACATATATCGTGAAATACATTATCCAGCGCCCGTTGTAAAAATGTGGCATACATGGGGATGACCGCCTTCATCCCGGAAGCGGCAAGACCGGCGGCAAAAGTCATGGCATGACCTTCTGTTATGCCGGTATCGAAAAACCGTTCAGGAAATCTCTTTGCGAAACCGGACAATCCCGTACCGGACGGCATGGCAGCGGTAACGGCAACGATCTTACTGTCTTTTTCGGCTTCTTTGCAGAGTGTTTCACCGAAAACAGCGGAAAATGTTTTTTTCGAGGACGGTTCCGCCAAGCCCGTATCCGGATCAAAAGCACTGATACCGTGATAGCGTTCCGGGGCTTTCACAGCATAATCGCAACCGTATCCCTTCTGGGTGATCACATGGACAAGAACAGGCCGGTTGAAGTTTTTTACAGAGGAAAAAGTTTTGACAAGTTCGGGAATATCATGTCCGTTCACCGGGCCGACATACCGTATGCCCAGCTCCTCAAAGAAAAAGCCGGGAACAATAAGACTTTTTATTGCCGCTTCCATTTTCTGGATGTTGCCGATGAGACCTTTGCCGCTGGGAAGGCGTTTGACCGCTACTTTTGCGGCAGCTTTGAAACGGTTGTAGACGGAGCCGGTAATGATCCTGTTGAGATAATGCCGCAATGCTCCCACAGAGGAGGAGATGGACATCTTGTTGTCATTGAGAACGATGATCAGGTTTTTACAGCTGGACCGGACATTGTTCAGGGCTTCCAGAGTCACACCATTGATAAGGGAACCATCCCCCACGACGGCGATGATTTGTTCATTTCCTTTGCGCAGATCCCGTTCGGCGGCAAAACCCATGGCGGCGGAAATCGCTGTACCGGCATGTCCGGCAACGAATGCATCGTAGGGGGATTCGCTTCTGGAAGGGAAACCGGAGAGACCGTCATCCAGCCGCAGGGTGGGAAAATCCTTTGCTCTTCCTGTCAGAAGTTTATGGGGGTAGGATTGATGCCCCACATCAAAAAAGATCTTGTCTTCCGGACAATCAAAGACCTTATGCAGCGCGGTTATCAATTCCACTGTTCCCAGATTGGGGGCAAGGTGGCCGCCGTTGCGGGAGACGGTCTCAATGATCTTTTTCCTGATCTCACCGCACAACTCTTCCATACCTTTATCATCAAGAGTCTTCAAATATTCCGGGGAATCCAATTTTTCCAACATGATCAAAACAAATCCTCCATTACAATATATTTTACGGAATTTACTCCAAAAAGGGCAAAATATCAAGGAAAAGAGTCCCGAAAAGCATTTTTTTTTCAAAAAAAACTCTTTTTTACGGTTTTTAAGATTGCCGAAAGGATTTTGTATGCTATATTCTTTATAGGAATGATATTTAAAACTGTGGAGTTGCCTCCAAACATACCTATCGAGGAAGGAGAGAGCAGATGAGCGAAAACAAAGAAAATACAAGCGGGATCAATGATCCTCTGGATATACGCAATACCGATACCGGTGCTATGAAAAGGATGCCCGGTGCCCCCTCAACCGCAGGTGCCGGTACAGCAGATACTGCCAAAAAGACGATCAAACTTAAACCGCTTTCCCAGCGGGCTGTGACTCCTCCTTCTTCTGCCGCCCCGGCTGCCCCCGGTGCAGGAAACGGAGATTTCCGTTCCACTGCCACCGCCCCCATGAAACCATTTAAAAAACCGGTGACAGCTTCAAAACCTGAAGTTGCCCCTTCTGCGGATGCTGCCAAATTCATGTCCACAGCTACCGGTCCCCTGCATCAGGTTCAGCGTCCTGTGGAGAAAGAGGTCATTCCGGCAACCCAGATCGGTGTTGCGCCTTCCGTAACCGCCGCCAAGTTCATGTCCACAGCCACCGGTCCTCTGCATCAGGCGCAGCGTCCTGTGGAGAAAGAGGTCATTCCGGCAACCCAGATCGGCGTTGCGCCTTCTGTAACCGCCGCCAAGTTCATGTCCACAGCCACCGGTCCTCTGCATCAGGTTCAGCGTCCCGTGGAGAAGGCGGCTATTCCTGCTACGGATATTGGAGCAGCGCCCTCTGCAAATGCTGCCAAGTTCATGTCTACCGCCACCGGTCCTCTGCATCAGGCGCAGCGTCCCGCTGAAAAGCCGGCTTCTCCTGTTGCTACGGTCACCCAGGCGATCAAACGCCCCGGTGCCGCAGTGAAATTGCGTCCCGGTACTGTTGCCGGACAGGCAGCCACTTCTGCATCCCCGGATCCTGCGGCACAGACGATCAAACTTTCACCGCGTCCCGCATCCACCGCCGCACCTGCTGCCGCACCAGCGACCCCTTCAACCCCGGATCCCGCGGCACAGACGATCAAACTTTCACCGCGTCCCGCATCCACCGCCGCACCTGCTGCCGCACC
>JAFVRL010000059.1 GCA_017504325.1 Lentisphaeria bacterium
CATGGGGGATCACAAGAACCAGACCGGGATTGATGATCGTACCCTTTTTCAAACGATCCGGATTCGCCTCCAGGATCTGCCGCCATTTCCAGCCTTTACCATAATATTTGTGCGCGATCCCCCAGAGCGTTTCCCCCTGAACAACAGTATGGACTGCTGACGGCAGTTTTTGGGCAAGAGTGGAGTGTTCTGCAGGAGTGGGCAGCATCTCCTGTACCCGGCGGATCTCTCCGGCTTCATCATACATCCCGGCAGCAGAAAATTTTGTCTCTTCCTGCGTTTCTACAGGAGTCCACTCTCCATAACTTGCCCGGATACTCTGTTCCCATTTCTGCCGGGAGGAAAGTTCCTCTTTTTTTTCTGATGCCGGAGTACAGGCAGAGAAAACAAGAAGCATGATCGTACTGACAAAAAGAAAACAACATTTCCTTTCCGTCCGCTCATTCCGGATTTTTTCCGAACTTATCTTCTTCATCTCTCTGTTCCTGTTTTTATTTTTTCAGCAGAAAAAGGGGAAAACCCTTTTTCTGCATCAGATACGGATGTCAGGAATCAAATCTTTTCAGGACAAGCGCACCGTTATGGCCGCCGAAGCCCAGATTCATATTCAGTACCGCATTCACCTTCTTTTCCCTTGCCACATTGGGAGTGTAGTCCAAGTCGCATTCGGGATCAGGTGTGGTATAGTTGATGGTGGGGGGGATGATCCCGGTTTCAAGGACTTTGAGGCAGATGATGGTCTCCAGACCGCCGGCAGCTCCCAAACCGTGACCCATCGTTCCCTTTGTACTGCTTATGGC
Source organism: Lentisphaeria bacterium (assembly GCA_017504325.1). Classification (GTDB taxonomy): domain Bacteria; phylum Verrucomicrobiota; class Lentisphaeria; order Victivallales; family UBA1829; genus RGIG5327. Next base: position 801 of record JAFVRL010000059.1, read on the forward strand.
GGGCATTTTGTCACCGAAAACAAGTTTCAATGCTGCCGTTTCAAATTTGTCATTAAGACCGGTACTTGTCCCGTGTGCATTTACATACCCCATCTCATCCAGTGCGATCCCGCCGTCGAGCATGGCTTTTTTCATAGCTTTTGCAGCACCTTCACCGCCGGGGGCGGGACTGGTGATGTGGTAAGCGTCACCGGTTGCACCGTAACCGACAAGTTCACCATAGATTCTGGCACCACGTTTTTTCGCATGTTCCAGTTCTTCAAGGATCAGGATCCCGGCACCTTCAGACATGACGAAACCGTCTCTGTCTTTATCAAAGGGTCTGCTGGCATGCAGAGGATCGTCATTGCGCTGGCTCATTGCCTTCATGGAACAGAACCCGGATACACCCATCTTGCTTATGGGAGCTTCTGCACCGCCGGAGATCATAATATCTGCATCTCCATGCTGAACGGCACGGAATGCTTCTCCCAGAGAATGGGTAGCGGTGGCACAGGCAGACACTGCTGCAAAGTTGGGGCCTTTTGCCCCCGTAACGCATGGAAATGGAACCGGAGACCATGTCAATGATCATCATGGGGATCAGGAAGGGGGAAACACGGCGGGGACCGTCTTTCAAAAGTTTTTCACACTGTTCTTCCATGGTACGCATACCGCCGATACCGCTGCCGACACATACACCCACTTTGTCCGGATCCACTACGGAACCATCCCGGAGATCAAGAGGCAATCCTGCATCCTGCATGGCTTCATCTGCTGCCGCAATGGCAAAAAGACAGACATTGTCCAATCTTGCAGCTTCTTTGGCGGGCATATATTTACCGGAATCAAAATCTCTGATCTCTCCGGCGATTTTTGTTCTGTAATCTGTGGCATCGATTCTGGTGATGGGACCGATCCCGCAGCGACCTTCCACTACGGATTTCCACATCTCATTAACGCTGTTGCCAACACAGGAAAGGGCACCAATTCCGGTGACCACAACTCGTCTGCAGTTCATTTCGACCTCCCTAAATCCATGTTCCTGTAAAACGAAAAGCGAGCCTACCCGATTACCATCGGCCAGACCCGCAGTTCTTTTGAATAAAGCTGATTCAGCAGCCCAAATTACTTAGCGGCATCGCCGGCTTTGCTTTCAATGTATCTGATAGCATCACCAACGGTCTGAAGCTTTTCAGCATCTTCATCGGGAATGTCAGAACCGAAAACTTCTTCCAGAGCCATGACCAGTTCGACCTGGTCCAGGGAGTCTGCGCCGAGATCTTCGATAAATCTGGCATCTTCGGTGACCTGGCTTTCGGAAACGCCAAGCTGTTTGACTACGATGTCGATAACACGTTTTGCTGTTGTACTCATTCTTGAAATCCTTTCTTTTCTCTGAGGGTTGTATTCTTATCTTTCAGAAATATCATCCAATGATATGTCTTTAATATGCCACAAAATCCGTAAATGTCAAGTATTTTTTTATATTTTTCCTTTTTTTTACTCTTCAATACGGATTTTTTTGCATTTTTTTTATATTACCGCAGGTTTACGCTTTCCTTTTTGAAATCACCTTTCATAAGTGCCGCAAGTTTTTTCACAGAATATGCCCAGAAGTTTTTGGAGAAATCTGTGGTAAATGCTGCAATATGGGGGGTAAGGATCACATTATCCATTTTCCGCAGGGGATTATCCTCTTCAATGGGTTCCTGATCCATTACATCCAGTGCCGCTCCTGCTATCCAGCCTTCCTGCAGAGCTTTGATCATAGCTTTTTCATCCACCACCGGACCTCTGGAAGTGTTGACCAGAAGGGCGGTTTTCTTCATCATCCGGAATGCTTCTTCATTGATGGAATGTTTTGTTTCATCCGTAAGAGGGCAATGCAGGGAGATGAAGTCAGACTCCTTCAAAACCGTTTCCAGAGGAACAGAATTTTCTGCAAAGGGATCGGAATGGATGACTTTCATATTGAAGCCTGCCACCATCTCTTCCACTCTCCGGGCGATCCTGCCGTACCCTACAAGTCCCAGTGTTCTGCCGGTGAGGTGGAAGGAGTTGATGACTCCTTTGGGGGTCCATTCCCCTTCCCGGATGACTCTGGAATGATACTGGATATGTTTGGACAGGGCAAAAAGCAATGCCACTGCCTGTTCCGCAACTGCTTCGGAGATGGATTCCGGTGTATTGCAGATGGCGATCCCCAGATCTGTTGCGTGGGGATGGATGGCATCCACCCCGCTGCCGCTGCGGAAGATGGCTTTCAATTTGGGCAGCTGATCCATCACGGCAGGAGTCAGCGCAGGGCACTGACCGAAAAACCAGATGATTTCAGCATCTTTTGCTGTTTCCAGCACATCTTCTTCCGTAACACATTTTTTACAGACCAGTTCCATTCCCATTTCCCGGATTTCGGCAAGGGTGGAAAGAGGTACATAATTATCCCCGTCTTCACCGGCGGTAACAAGAGCTGTTCTCATGTTCGCCTCCAAATCTTATTTGTCTGCTTCGTTTGCAACGACCTGACGGAAACCGCCGCCCATGCTGCCGCAATCGGAGGTGAGGGCGATCCAGTTGAGTCCGCGTTTTTTCCACACATCATAGGGTCCGGAGGCTGTTCCCAGAAGAAGTCCGGCTTTTTTGGTTTTTTCACAGATCTCATCAATGACTTTCACCACTTCCGGATCATTGGTCTGGGCGAGTTTTCCCATGGAGCCGGAAAGGTCGCAGGGACCGATACAGATACTGTCGATGCCGGGAACTTTCAGAATGGCATCAAGGTTTTTCACTGCATCAATGTGTTCGATCTGGATAATGATCATGGGATCGGAATCGGATTTTGCAAAATATTCATCCAGCGGCATACTGCCGTAACGGTTGGCGCGGCGTACTCCGCATCCACGGTTGCCTCTGGGGGGGTATTTGCAGGAATTGACAACTTCCGCCGCTGCTTCAGCAGTATTGACCATGGGAACGATGATCCCTGCGGGGGCAAGGTCAAGAACAGGTTTGATGATCGCATAATCATTCCATGCCACACGCACCAGAGGAGCGCAGTCCGTACCTCTGCATGCCATGATATGCCCCTGGATGTTTTCCAGTGAGAAGGGGGCGTGTTCTGCATCGATCCAGGTGAAGTCCATACCGCAATCGCCTGCCATTTCGCTTACGATGGGGTCGGAAAGGGTGATGACTGTACCCAGACACATTTTGCCCCGTGCCATTTTTGCTTTGAATTTTTCCAGATTGTTGATTTCCATTTTGTCGCTCCTTATTATTGTAATGTGATGGTATTTTAATCCATGCGGCATTTTTCCAGACCGGCAATATCATACCGGACAAGTTCTGCTGCTCTTTTCAATTCATTGAGTGAGGCATCGGAAAGAGGCACACCCTTTTCAAAGGCTTCCGCTTCTCTGGCAAATTCGATTTCCCCCGGATAGAAGATTTTTTCTGTTCCTTCCGCTTTTTTACCGGCTTTGAGTTCGTCGATCATTTTTTCTGTTCTGGCAACAAAATTATCCAGTCCGCCGAAGAATGCCGGGTTGATCGCCATGAAGCAGTGCCCGGTATTGGAATCTCTGCCGGGAACTTTGTTCCAGGATTTGACTCCGGAAAGAAGTCCGGAATTTCCCAGAAGTGCAGTCATCATTTCCACCATTGCGGCGATCCCGTATCCTTTGTGACCGCCGAAAGGCAGCATGACTGCCCCGTTATAGATCTGGTCGGGATCGTCTGTGGGGTTGCCGTCTTTATCCAGGATCCAGCCGAAGGGGATCTTTTTGTGTTCTTTTGAAGCGATCTCGATTTTGCCGCTTGCCACAACACTCATACAGACATCAAAAAGGATCGCCCTGTATTTTCCGGCAGGGCAGGCATACGCAAAAGGATTATTGCCGATTCCGGCAGAGGCTCCGCCGGAAACTGCCGCGAGGGGGCAGGTATTGCTCATGGAAAAACCGATGAGTCCCTCTTCCGCACAACGCATGGCATAATACCCCGCCGCCCCGTAATGGTCACTGTGGTTGACTGTGGCGACTGCAATGGGGCATTGTTTGGCTTTTTCAATAAGTTTTTCTGTTGTTTTCACAGAAGCGGGGATCCCCAGACCTCCGGCGGCACTTACCCGCAGATGGGAGGCACTTTCCTCAATGATCTCCAGTTCCGCCGCACTTTTGATGCCGCCTGCCTGAATACAGTCGATATATCTTGCGGCACGCACTACCCCGTGGGAGTGGACACCCCGCATGTCGGTTGTTACAAGCACCCGGGAAATCATTTCCGCATCCTGTGCCGGGATACCTGCCTGTTGGAATACTTCCGCGGCAAATTTTTTCAGACATTCCGGTTCAAATCTGGCGATCATAGTAAAATCCTTCTTTATTTATTTCAGTTATTGTCCATACTGTACTGGGTATCATGCAGTTTTTTATATGCACCATTTCTGGCAAGCAGTTCTTCATGGGTTCCTGCTTCAATGACTTTGCCTTTGGAAAGTACAAGGATCATATTGGCATTTTTGATGGTGCTGAGACGGTGGGCAATGGCAAAGACGGTTCTGTTTGCCATTACTTTTGTCAGTGCCTCCTGCACCAGTTTTTCTGTAACGGTATCCAATGCACTTGTTGCTTCATCAAGGATA
>JAFVRL010000060.1 GCA_017504325.1 Lentisphaeria bacterium
ACAAAATTCCAGTTGAGTCCACTTTGTTTTGTTACTCTTTTCTTTGTAAGATTTTCAAAGGAACCATTGGAAAGAATGGGGATACTCCCTCCGAAAGAAGCCGTTTTAAAGTGACTCAAAGTATGGAAATTGCCCCCTTTCCCCGTAAAGGCACCAAAAAGAGGTTCCCCTTTTTCAGAAAGAGCGATCCTTCCGACATTGATTTTCCAGAAGGTATTTTCTGAAAGTCTGCCAAGATCTTTTACCGGGATCTTTACTTCGCAAGTCCAGAATTTTCCTTCATCCTTTACAGCATACTGGAAAGAGGGCTTTTTCCTTACTTCAGCCTTTGCCATATTGACAGTATCCGCATCGTAAGTTATCCCGTTACGGGTAAAGGCAATATGTCTGTATTTTCCTTTCTTCACCAGCTCCGGGGTAAGGATAAAGATTTCCAGATGACTTGCATTCCAGGGAAAAATTCCTTTATACTCTTTCACATCTTTTGTTTTTCCGTGGGAGGCTTTGAAACACTTGAAGCCAAAATATATATTTTCCTTATCATAAAGAAGTTTTACTTCCGTTTCCGGCGTCATTTTTTCTGAAATAAAGTGGCCTACTGTCAACTCTTTTCTTGTTCCGTAAAGATCGGTTACGCTTTGTGCCTTATACCACTCTTTTTCATCAAGAACACCGTCAAGGAGGATCTTTTCCGCTTTCTCACCGTGAAGCATATCATCAGCGGGCAGAAATTTACTGAAAGAAGATTCCTGATATACTTTTTTGAAAAGTTCCCTGTCTTTGGCAATTCGGGCAAGGATAACCTGATCGCCTTTGACCTTATCCATAGCTTTTTCCAGAAGTTCCGGCAACTCTTTTGCTATACCGGGAAAATCATACACTTTCCCAAAAATATCATTTGACCCGCCGTAACCGGCATGACCGTTTGTTTTGATAAAGGCTTCTTCCAGCAGATGCCGGAATCTTTTCATCTCCACAGCCCCGTTTCCATAGTAACAGGAAAGGAGATACTCTTTCTCCTTTTTCCAATCCCCCTGCGGATGATAATTGAGATACCCCAGAAGGGCGGCAGGAAGCCACAGACTTTCCCAGTGATTGAGATTGTAATATTTCTGATAGTAACTTCCTTTATAATAAGGCTGCGCTCCGCCGATAATAAAAAAGTTCATGCCGGAAACATTCTTTTTCATATAAAGAAGGGCGTCACGCATGTAAGCATTTTCCATGGGCAGATATGGTGCTGTTCCGGGCAGGACTTCCAGATATTCATAGATCTGATTTCCAATCCCCTTTTTCCAGAAACTATTGAGCATGGTAAAATATTTCCGGTTTCCCGGACAGTTTTCATCTTCAAGAGCATGCAGATAACAGCGTCCGTGGGGACACAGATAGACAAAAAGTCTTTCATGGGAATACATCTTTGTTTTTTGCGGTACCGCCCGGTAATCCTGATAAATCCCCACTTTCAGCCGCAGACGGGGATATTTATCCAGAAGATTTGAGGCAAGAAAATTAACAAAATCCCACCATCTGTCGCTGTATTTGCCTTTATATGCGTGTTTGGGATCATCCATACGGGAACAGTTTTCACATTCGCACCAGGAGTAATGATCGTCATTGAAAAGGGTGATAAGCAAATAACGGTCTTTTCCGTATTTCTTTATGATCTTTTCCGCATTTTCCAACATCCTTTTTTTTACATCCGGATTGCTTAAACAGGGCTGGGAAACAGGATCTTTACTTTGGGAGATATTTTTACTTATGACTCTTTTGCCGTTCTTCAATCCGAAATATTCCGGATGTTTTTTGAATAATTCTGCTGCTTTCCTGTCTGTATTTTCATCAGATCCCACAAGCAGCCTTGTAAGGATATGACCGCCCCAGAATACTTCATCGGTAAGACCAAGTTTTTCCGCATGAGTATATTGCTCTCTGAATTTCGCTTTTTCCTTCAGGTGGGGGGAGGGGAAGGCAACCGTATTCAACCCCATACCGATGATAGCGTGGAGCATTTGAGGCGTCGTCCATACCCCGTTTGCCGTTATGTTGGCATCCGGGAACACTGGATTATGGATATAAAAACCATCCGGAACAGTAAAGGATTTTTTTGCCGGAACAAAGGGAGCTGTCCGGGGATGAAAAAAACGTACTCCCCCATATTCCCGTAAAAGAAAATAAACGGCATTGGGGAAGGCGCGATCCCTTTTCCCGTAAATGGTGAGAGTTTTTTCTGTTGATTCAATGGCAAAACCTGTATCGGCAAGAGAAGCAAATCTTTTTGCATAAGGCGGGGATAATTTCTCAAACTTTATACAGGAAAGATCCCGGGAATATTCTTTCTTTACCGGTATGACTTCCCCTGTCATCTTTTTGATATGTTTTGTCAGGATCTCCGAAGCTGTACGCTGGGATTCTGAAGCATTTTCCGGTAAAAGGATATAAGCATTCTTCTTCCCGTCCTTTACGATATCCATACCGTAAAGGGAGAGAGAAAACAGAATAAGTAAAAAAATGTGAAGAATGCTTTTCATAAAATATCCCTGTTCCTTTTACCAGACCGGATTTTCCCCTCTTTCGATATAATCAAAAATCCTGACCACTTCCCTTGCGATCACATGGGTCGTGGCAAAGTTGCTCTCATTCTGTATGCTTTTCAGATTGGGACAGGCAAAAAGCTGTTTCAGAAGCCTTTTCCAGTTGATCGTCCCTCTTCCGGGAAAACCGGGAAGAATGTGATTATCCCCGTACCCGTCATTGTCATGCAGATGACAGGTGACTACATGGGGGGCAAGAAGGGCAAGGACATCTTCTTCCAGTTTCAAACCTTCAAACCAGACGATTTCGTGGAAGGTGGGTTTATATTTTGCCGGATCTTTTTCTGTTCGGGAGCCGTCAGCATGGTAAAAATATTTTCCCATGATGTTGGCATGACCGGAATCATAACAGCATTTCACATAGGGAGAGGAAAAATAATTAATGTAGTATAAAAGCTCGCCGGGGGCATTTACCGGTTCAAAAGAGTTTTCCACCGCAAGAATACAGTTGTTTTTTTCTGCATAGGGGATGATTTTTTCCAGAGTATCAAGGGCAAGGGGGCGTAATACATCGAATCCCATGTGACCGGGTCTTCTGCACCAGGGAGCCGCTCCCACATGGACTGTATAAGTTTCTATCCCCAGTTCCCCGCAGATATCCAGAGCTTTCTTATGATCTTCAATGATCCTTTCATGCTCTTCAGGTATATCCAGATCGTAACGGGGGCCTGCAAGTCCGTGTGCATCCTTTGTGACAAGGGAAAGTTTTTTCAGGATCTTTTTATAATTTTCCAGATATTCCCTGTTTTCCATCATGCTGACAAGCTGGCGGCTCATGGTGGTGATGCGTTCCGCTCCGGCGGCAGCAAGTTCCGCCATAAAGTTTTCTTCCAGACATTCCGGAACAACATTCCACGCTGCAAAGTGAGAAACCTTGAATTTTTTGTCCTGTATCATAGCAAAACCTTTCTTTCAATGGCAAAATAATCCGTTTATTATATATTATATACATGATTTGCACTTGATTCAAGAGCAGAATGTGGTATATTTTACATAAAAAAATGTATAATCTGACTGCAAAGGAGTTTTTGAATCATGAAACCTACCTATTACAACTGGGGGCTTTCTGCGGAAAGACCTTTCGTGATCCGTTTCCAGACCGTACAGGAAAATATGAATAGTGATATGGATTACGATTTTCATAAATCCCTGCACATGAATATTGTTATGCAGGGGGATTATGGCGGGGATATTTGCGGATCACCATATCACTGTCAGGAGGGGGAAGCATTTATTACTGCTCCCTGGGAACCCCACCGGGCAACGGTAAGCATACACGGAGCAGTCTGTTATATGATCGCCATATCCCTGGATGAACTTGCTCCCGCCCTTCTTTACGGCAGGAAGACTCTTGCCTCCTTTCTCTCCCTTCCTCCGGAAAAACGCTTTACGCTTCTGCGGGAAAAGGATCTGATGAAATATTGCCGTCAATGCGGGGAAGAGATCCGGAGAAACGGAGAGCAGAATGTGCTGTTGTGCTGGAAAAGTATATTGGACAGTTTTATCAGTATCGTCAATGGTTTGGGGAATCTGGAAAATGGCAGTGAGAACCGTGCTGAATTTACAAGGATCCTTCCTGCGCTGCACCGTATCAACAGCGGTAAAAGCGTCACTACTGCAGAGGAGGCGGCAAGGCTGTGCGATTTAAGTACAAGCCGTTTCCGTGTGCTTTTCAAACAGATCTTCCGTAAACCCTTTGCTGCGTATGAACTCAATTACCGGTTGAGTTGTGCCGCTGATGATATCCTCAATTCCCGGATGACTGTGAAGGATGCCGCTTTTGAATGGGGATTTTTTGATACCAGTCACTTTTCCCGTCTTTTTAAGCAATATTTCGGATGCGCTCCCGGACAGTATAAAAGAAACGCGGAGAAAAAGGGGGGTCAGAAAGAAAGCAATTTTGCATCCGCAAGAAAATAGCAGAAGATCCCTGCAAGGATAAGGGTAAGTCCGCCGATAAAATATTTTCCTTTTTTGTTGTTTTTACACTAATTTACTTGATTTTTTTATTTTTGCAATTATATTTCTTTTATGTTCCTTACAAGGAAACAAAGAAAATTTATATTTCTGCAAAACAGGAGAAATCATGGTTCTTCCGAAGATCATCAATGCCGGAGTATATACTCATGCGGAAAAACATTCCCAGAAAGTCCGTCATTTATGGGTTGCTCTGGGAATAAGCGGCTGTGTCAGGAGCGACATCTATTTCCCCGACGGGACATTATGCAGTTCCTTTGATTGCCGCACCATGGAGCAAACTCCTGTTCTCTCTCTGTCAGCTCCCGGATTCCGTACTGTTTTTGAGTATAATTCCCAACGGGAGAACTGGGTGATCATGCTTGCTTTTCCTTCCATAACTTTCTGTAATGAAGATCATACTTTCTACTGGAATTACAAAGAACACCGTCTGCCCATTCCCCGGGCGGTGAAACTGAAAAAACAGGAAGCGGTGGAATTGCGGCATATCTGTAATCTTTTGTGTCAGCTTTATCAGAGTTCCCTGCCGCAGAATGTGCTGGAAGCAGAGTTGCTTTCTCTGCAGATCCTGCAGTATTTTCTCCGTACTCCGGTTCCTGTGGATGACCGGGTGGAACTTTTCCGCAAACGCCTTGCCGAAGATGTTTTGTGGGAAAAATCCATTTCTGTGCATTGTGCGGAGATGGGGGTGAACCGGGATCAGTTGAGAAAAGATTTTTTCCGGCGGTACAAGATCTCGCCGGGGGAATACCGTATTGAAATGCGTTTGCGGAAGGTTCTGCATCTTATCGCGTACAGCGATCTGACTCTTAAAGAGATCGCTTTTGAGACCGGAATGAAAAATCTCTCCCACTTAAGTTCTTTTATCCGTACCCGCTGCGGAAAGACTCCCTCACAACTTGCCGGGGAATACAGAAAAAGTCATTGAGATGTTGCCTTTCAAAAATCTTTCTGTCTGAACTGCCGGGGGGAAACGCCGGAACGCTTTTTGAAAAACATGGTAAAAAGACATTGTGCGGAAAAACCGCATAATTCGGCAATTTCCCCTATATTTTTATTGGTTTCCCGTAAAAGCCGCACTGCAAGGGCAAACCGCTGTTTCAGCAGATATTCGTGGAAGGCATATCCTGTATATTGCCGGAAAATATGACGGAAATGATCCTGACTTATTCCGGCTTCGGAAGCGATTTTTTTCAGGTCATATTCTTTTCCCGGCCCGGAAGAGATCTCCTGGACATATTTGCGGATCATGTGACTCATTTTCCGGGAGGGGGTTTCCTGTTCACAGGCTCTTGCCGCTGCCGCAACGAATTCTTCCACAAGAACGGGGAGATAATATTTTTCCATATCATTTTTCCGTTCCCAGCACTTCTGCAAACGCTCAAAGACTTCAATAAGTTCCGCAGGTTCTCTGATGCAGACATGACTTGCTCCGGGATACATACGGGAAAATGCGTCCACGATCCTCTCAAATCTTTCACCTTCCCCGGTGATCCAGAGATTTTCCCGTTCTTTTCCGGAGGGGGTCGCCCAACAGCCATTCCCGCCTTTCCGTGACCAGTAGAGAAAAGGTGTCTGGATAAGTGTATCACTTTCTTCCGTGCGCAGAATGGCAGGGCCCCGGAGCATAAGTCCGAGAGCATTTGCAAAACTTGCACCGGGTTTTCCGTTGCGTTTTGTTATTGCTCTGGAGACGGCAATAATATGTAAATCGTCAAAATAATCCATAAAAAATCCGGAAATGTAAAATAATAACCAATTTTCTAAATAAAAACATCCTTGAAATATAAAAAAAATGTGCTACTAATATACTATACCATAAATTTTTCCTGTTTCAAGTCTTATGTTTTTCACTGTTTCAGGAATAAGAAAAAAGAAAAACAAAAATATTCAGGAGTTGAAAATGAGTGAGCCTTTGAGAACAGCAATTATTGCCTGCGGGTCCCGTGCCATCCAGATGGCAAAGATCGTAAGTTTGCTTCCGGAATTTAAACTTGTTGCCATGAGTGATCCCCATCCCGCACAGCGGGCAGAAGCATTTAAAGCTCTTCCCGACCCGAAATATTATGAATCCACGGAAGAGATGCTGGATAAGGAAACATTGGATGCTGTTATTGTGGAAACTCCCCCGGAGATCCATACAAAATATACTCTGATGGCTCTTGACCGCGGACTTCATGTGATGGGAGAGATCCCTGCAGTCAATACCTATGAGGAAGCTGTGATATTGTGGAATGCTGTCAACGCCCATCCTGAATTGGTCTATATGTGCGGTGCAACCGCCAATTACCGTCAGAAAGTGCGTATGCTTTCCTATCTCAAAAAGCATGGTCTTGTAGGAAAAATGGTTTATGCGGAAAGTGAATATTCCCACGGCATGGAACGGGCATTCAAACCCCGTCAGAAAGTTGTGGAAGACTGGCGTGCTTCTTACAACGCCTGTATGTACTGTACCCATTCTCTGGGACCGCTGCTTGACTTTATGGAAGAAGGGGATGTATTTGACTCTGTTGCCTGTATGGGAACCGGTCGTCACTTCCCCTGCAACTGGAAAGATCATGCCATGGTTTCCATTCTGAATACCAGAAATAAAGCGGTGGTGCGTTTCCTTGCTTCTTTTGCACTGTATAAGAGCGGGCCCTACCATACCACCAAGATTTTCACCGATGACGGAATGTTTGAACTTTACAATGAAAAACTGCGTATCTTCAAACCTGAATTTTCCGAATTCTGTGAAAAGCCCGAGATCATGGAGATCCCCTTCGGCAGATTCCCCATGCGGTTTGAAAGGGATTTCCCCGTGGATAAAGTGCTTTCCGCAGGCGGCGGCGGTCACGGCGGAGCAGACTTCTATATGCTGGAAGAGTTTGCCGATGCTATTTTCAACAAGAAACCTTCCCCCTGTTCCATCAAGAAAGGTTTGATCATGACCCTGCCCGGGATCTTTGCTGCTGAGTCTGCAAAAGAAGGCGGAACACTTAAAAAGATCATCTATCCCTGGGAAGTGAAATAAGAAAGTCGTATAAGGAAACAAGAGGGATCAAAAATGCTTAAAGAACTTACACAAGAGCAGAAACAATGGGTGGAAGTTACTCTTTCTTCCATGACGGAAATGGAAAAGATCTGTCAAACGGTTTGCGAGATCCATTCCAATATTTCCGCAAGCGGTGATGTGGACGCATGGCTGGAAAAATATCCGGTGGGAACAGTCTATGTGGGAAGTGAAGTCATCGACAAGAAAAATAAAAGTTACCGTCAGCTGAAGGAGGAGGTAAGCATTGTAAAAGCAAAAACAAAGATCCCTCTTATCCTTTGCAGTGACTTTGAACAGGGGGTGGGCGGTCAGCTGGATAATGACCCCTTCACCTGTTTCCCCGATTCCATGGCCATCGCCGCTGCCGGCAATGCGCAATATGCCTATGAAGCCGGAAGGATCAATGCTCTGGAATCCGGCGTGCTGGGAGTCCACTGGACTTTCAGCACTGTTACCGACCTTGCCATGGGGAAGGATAATCCCATTACCCTTACCCGTTCATTCGGGTCTGATCCGGATACAATGATCCCCTTCATCCGTTCCCATATCCGGGGATTGCAGGAACACGGTTGTGCCGCAACCGGCAAACATTTCCCCGGTGACGGTGTGGATAACCGCAATCAGCATTTTGTCACCTCCTTCAATCCTCTGAAAAAGGAGGAATGGATGGCAACATACGGGAAAGTATGGAAGGCTGCCATTGATGAAGGGTTGATGACCATTATGGTTGGTCATATTGCCATGCCGGAACTGGAAAAGATGGATGAGAAAACGCATAAGTACCGTCCGGCGACAGCTTCAAAACTTCTGATGACCGATCTTCTCCGCGGGGAACTGGGGTACAAAGGTCTTATCGTATCCGATGCGCTGGGGATGAATGGATTTTGTTCCTGGGCGGATTATGAAACAAGATTGATTGATGCCTTCAACGGTGGGGTGGATGTATTTTTGTGGCCGGAAACGGAAAGATTCGTTCCCATGATGATGCAGGCTCTTGCCGATGGAAAGATCTCTTCTGAAAGACTGGATGATGCTGTGCGTCATGTGCTGGAACTCAAAGCAAGACTGGATCTGAAACTTGGTGTGGTTCCCTTTGACGGAAACGGCAAAAAGATCTCTTCGGAAATTGCCGCAAATGCTCTCAATCTCCTGCGGAATGAAAAAAATACTCTCCCCCTGGAAAAGAAGAAAGATGCAAAATATCTTGTGATGGTGACTCCTTCCAATGAACGGGCAAAAACCGTGATGACGCCCTTTACGGAGGCGTTGAAAGAATATGGAAATGTGGATTACTGTTACTTCCGGGATATGGATGAGGAGAAACTGGGAGAATATGATGCAGTGATCCTGATGAATGTGGCACGGGCAAGATACGGCGATTCCCGCGGGTGGGAAGCCCAGATCTGGCCCTTCCTGAAAAGGGAGGAGTGCAAAAAACGCATTGTGATCGGTTTCGCCAATCCCTTCTTCTATTATGATGTGCCATCCTGTGATGCCTACATCAATACTTACAACTGTTATGCGGAAACGCAGAAAATGATGGTGAAAGCCCTGTTCGGCGAACAGGATTTTCCGGGGAAATCGCCTATTGAGATCCCCGGTTATGTGAAAGTGGGAGACGGATTGCGTTTGAAGTAAAAAAAACACTTGGAAACAAATCAGCTGTTTCCAAGTGCTGATTTCTTTTACAGCAGATTTATAAATGGAATAAAAAGAGAAGGGCAGGTACAGATGAAAAGAATCGTCAAAAATTTTACCCTTATTGAATTGCTGGTAGTTATAGCCATTATCGCTATTCTCGCAGGAATGTTGCTGCCTGCCCTGAACAAGGCAAGGCGGAAAGCCTATGATACTCAATGTGCCAATAATTTGCGTCAGCTTTATTATTTTCATCTTGCGTATGCGGATATCGGTAAAGGGTGGGCTGTTGCCAATTCCAATAACCGTTGGCGTAAGGTCAATACCAATTTTGTTTCCCTTTATTCTGCGGATGTCGGTTTGGGGATTGCCAAATGGAACTACAACAAAAAGACCAATATGAAAGGATTGCAGTGCCATATCGCCCGCCGTCATTATTATGATCCTTCCACAAGTTTTTCCAATTATCATTCCTGCGGCAGATTGGAAAACGGAAGAAATGCTGCCGCAAATGAGGCTTATAACTGGATCGGCTCCAACCCCGGCGGTATCAATACAAAAAATATCAATGGATATAATGAGGATTCCAAAGGCAGTTATTTCAAACCGGAAAGTGCCAAACGGCCCTCCATTCTTCACTGGGGTGCCTGCGGAACCAAATATACATTTGATGGTTCCAGTTTCTGGGGCTGGCACGGTAACGGCAGAGATGGTGCAATGCTGCTTTTTGTCGGCGGAAATGTGAGAATATTCAGCTTCCTTAAAGAGATG
>JAFVRL010000061.1 GCA_017504325.1 Lentisphaeria bacterium
CTCTGCCGAGCGGGCTATACCTCCGAAGTTGCGCACATCGGTAACATTGTCGAAGAGGACAATGAGTGGAGTTTCGTCGTCGGGAACACGCTCCAAGATATCCGACACCTCGACATAGTCGATAGCGGCTTTCACGCTGATCGAGCTATTGGTTGTAATAGCGATAATTGCCATTCTTGCCGGGATGCTTCTTCCGGCACTGAAAAATGCCCGTCTTGCGGCACAGACGATAAATTGTATCAGTGATCTCAAACAGATGAATATGTATATAATTTTCTATACAGATGATAACAAGGGCTGGGCACTGGGGGCAGGATACACTCCTAACCGCAGTGACGGCATCAATAATTTTATTCATCTTCTGGGGAAACCTCACCCTTATGAAGGGAATGGGAATAAAGGTTATGGGTATGCCCCCTGGACATACGGGGTAAATTCCGGCAAGTTTAAGATGCTTTTCTGCCGCACCGCTGAAAATGCAACTCCCAAATTTGCTTTTTCCCGGATCACAACACAAGCTATTTGTCCCCGGCTTGGACTGGATCGTGAGCAGGACTTGATGATGACGCGGTACGGCTCACAAACCCAGTGGGTCAATAATCCCAAAGAACGGGTGTTCAAGCCTGATTCCATAAAATATCCCCATGCTGTGCATAAAATGCACTGTTCTGTGGATTACGGTGCCAATGGTGCAAGTGCTGTGGGGTTGTGGCATAAAACCAATCTGGATGGAGCAAATATGACATTTGTGGATGGCAGTACCCGTACAGTGGCAGTACGCAGTGACAGGAGATTTTATATTCTCTCCACTACCGAATATGGAAAAAGAGGACACCGGGTTTCTCTTCTTTGGAGAAGTTATCCCTGCAACGGAACAATGGTGCGGGGCTGGTAAAAGAATAAAGGAAAAAAAAGGAAAAGAAAGATATTATGGGAGACTCCGGGAGCACTCTTATAATATCTTTCTTTTTATCCGGATCATCAGACAGCCTGTTTATTTTTCAAGCAGACCTTCAGAAAGCATGATCTCTTTGGATATGCTTTCAAAATGGAAAAGTTTTCCACGGAAAGAAAACTCTTTTCCTGTACTTTTCCTTAAAAGCTCCCCGTCCTCCCGGGGAAAACTTACCACAGCAAAAATCTTCTGTGTAAGGAAAGAGCCTTCCTTCTTATACTCCATAAGTACAAATTTTGCTTTTACACCGCCGCCGTTACCAAAAAGAAAGTCGGAAGAATAATCGAAAGCACTTTGCAAAGTTCCTTTCCAATATACACTCTTCCCTTTACAGGATGCAAAATACTCTTTTTCCGCATTTCCGGCAAAGGCATTGGAAAAAAGATGTTTTACCATCTCTTCCACGGTAAAGTCTGAAGATGCATCCACAACAGCAGCCGGGGAAGTTTTTTCCTCCGGAACAACTGTATTTTCCAACTTCCGTTCCTCCACTTTTTCCCCTTTCTTTTCCCCGGCAGGCAAGAAAGTTTTTTCTTCATTCTTTACCGTAGTATCACCGGCAGGGAAAGTTACCTTTGGCAGAGGAGATAAAGGGGATAACGGCGTAACAGAAGGCCGGACAGGTTTGAGGTCAACAGCGAGAGAGGGAGTATTTTCCTCTGTATTTTCCACAGGAATTTTATGATAAAGGATCTTCTCCCCATCGCTTAACACCCCGAATGTTCTGCCAAGCTGAAGTACAAGCCGGATACGGGAAGTGATCTCTTCGCAACTGTCATCCACCCCCTGATAGATCAGAGTAACACTGCGGTCATCAATAAAAAGTTCCTCCAGTGTCTGCAAACTCCAGAAAAGGGATTCTTTACGCCTTTTATCCAGAAAACTTTCCAAAATTTTCTCATCTTTGGCGGTGAGAAAAATATTTTTTCTGTCCAGCTCCGCCGGCAGTTCCCTGTCCAGTTTATCCCATCTCTTTTTTCCTTTGGCAAAACTTCTGATCCGGAGTTCTTCCGCTTTCACAAAATGGAAATCCAACCCCAGATCTTCCGGGTAAAGGACTTTGTAATGGGTCTCCAACTCCCCGTTTACCGGATCTTGCCGCAAAGAGACAGAAATCTGCATATTATCCACATTTCCGCCGATGGAGGGATACGGATAATTTTCTCCGGGACGGAGGAAAGAAAGTCCCATTTCGCCGGCACTTTCCATCCATACACCGTTAAGTTTGCTCTTCTGTACCATGAGAAAAGGGGAAGAAGAAAACCGTTTCGGATTCCCTTTTTTATCATTGCCGGAAGTCTGCTGTTCTCCGTTTCTCCCGGTCTGCCGGGCAAAACGGGAAAGGATATTGAGAATCACGATGGCAAAAACAATAAAAAATATGATCCCGGGCATATCCCCCCCTTTTCCTGCTGATTATTTTTTCTTCATCGCAGCCTTGAATGCGCGGATGGTATTGTTCATAAGCATGGCAATCGTCATGGGACCGACACCACCGGGTACAGGGGTGATACGGCTGGCTTTGGGAGCAACCTCATCAAAAGCCACATCACCAACAAGACGCATCCCTTTGGGGGCTGAAGGATCGGCAATACGGTTGATCCCCACATCAATAACTACTGCCCCCTCCTTTACCATATCCCCCCGGAGAAATTCCGGCTTACCGATGGCAGCAATGATGATATCTGCACTTCTGGTGATTTCTGCAAGATTTTTGGTACGGGAATGACATACGGTAACAGTAGCATCTGCGTTTTTGCCTTTCGCCATAAGCAGAGCCGCCATAGGTTTGCCTACGATGTTGCTTCTGCCCAGCACTACGGCATGTTTTCCGGCAGGACTGATCCCGGAACGGTCAAGAAGCTGAATGACCCCCCAGGGGGTGCAGGGCAGCATACCGGAAAGATCCCCCAGCAGAAGTTTTCCTACATTGAGAGGATGGAAACAATCCACATCCTTTGCCGGGTCGATGGCATTGATGATCGCCTGTTCGTCGATCTGCGGCGGAGGAGGAGACTGGACAAGAATACCGTGGATGGCAGGATTTCTGTTCAGAGAATCCACAACAGAAAGCACCTCTTCCTGTGTTGCATTTTCCGGCAGAACGATCTTTTCAGAATAGAATCCCAGTTCCGCACATTTTTTGACTTTGGAAGATACATATACCTGGGAGGCGGGATCGTTCCCAACAAGCACGACTGCAAGTCCGGGAGCAGCTCCATATTCTTTAGCGATAACAGCAGTTTCTGCGGCATTTTCGCGGTTGATCTCGGCAGCGATCGCTTTTCCGTCAATGAGTTTTGCAAGAAATTCTTTTTTTACGGGAGGCATAATATTTCCTTATTTTTTAATTTGTTTTTTTTCTTTCCGGACAGGCATTTTGGAGGTAAGGTCTTTGATCTC
>JAFVRL010000062.1 GCA_017504325.1 Lentisphaeria bacterium
GAACTGTTACTGATACAGGTTTGAAAGCCCTGTCAAAAGGTACTGAACGCCCCATTCCCGCCAATCCTGCCGGTTTGCGGGAAAACCCCATGAAAGTTCTTGCTTTTACCTGGATGGGCGGTTATCTCAACTATACGAGAGCAAGAGAAATTCTTGAAATTTTTGCCGGAACAGGAACGGAAGTGGATATCCTCTGCGGGCAGGATAAAAATGCAGATGTTTTTTATACAAAGAACGACCCCGCCTCCATTCAGAAGTCATTACTTGAAGGTAAATACGATCTTTATCTTGTCTGTTCCGATAACGTTCTGGAAAGAATCGGAAAGCAAACGGCTTCTCTCATCTGTAAAAATGTGGAAAAAGGTGCTGTTCTTGTTATGGATGTGCCGAAAAAGGCATATAATTTTGACTCATTTCTTAAAAAATATCCTGTAAAAGATATGGGGAAAGGGAGTTTTTTTCAGGAAAATACACTGGAAGAACTTGTTAAGAAGGACAGATATACGCCGGATATAAAAAGTGCGGAAGTAAAAGCCGGAAAAGGAAAGATCTATTCTGTAAGGATCGCACACAGGGAAAATGTTTATCTTCCCCGCCGGAACGTGCTTGACCGGAATAATTTTTCGTTTCCCTATGAGGATTATGTGAGAGCATATCTTTTTGATGCTTATCACAAAGCTGCCGGGAAAACTCTTGCTCAAATCAGGAAAATAGAGTATAACAACAATATATGTTCCGTACAGACAGAAAATACACCGGAAAATACTCTTCTTACCTGGAAAATCATTTCCGCCGATAACAGTACAATTATTTTCGGAGAGGAAAAGATCCGGAATAATTCAGCAAAAATAGATCTGAAAAATAAAAATATTCCGGCTGGAAAGTTTTTTATGACTTTCCACAGCAGAACTTCCGGCGGAAAAGTTCTGGATTATGCTGCAAAAGTTTTTACCGGACCGGGAGCAATATTTACTCTGGAAGATCTTGTTCCTTATTACCGCAACGCAAAAGAAGCAAAAGTAAAAGTAACTCTTTCCGGAGGGGATATATCCAACTGTACTGTACGGTATTACCTGAAAGATTTTTCCGGAAGGATCCTTGAACAAGGTAAATATGCAGCAGTAAAGGAAAAAAATATTTCCATTCCCCTGACTCATGTTTTCACCTCTTTTACTACTCTGCGTACAGAATTGGTGAAAAATGGTAAAATCATTTCTTCAAAGGAACTTACTCTCATCATCCACGACCGGGATGCAAAAAGAGTCTTTTCCGACGGGTTTATTCTCAGAATGTGGGGGATCGGCGGAGCAGAGGCAAGTGAAAGTACCGTAAGGGAAGTCAACCGTCAACTGGAAAAAATCGGCGTGCGTTTCTTCAATCCCTCCTATACCTATCACGGGGTCATTGATCAAGCCTGCGGAATGACTTCCGGCGGAGTTTTTGTGGGCGGCGGTGATATATTCTGTTTCGGGGTAGGGGAAAATAAGGCTCCCACCATCCGCAAACCTTCTTTCAATACTTCCGCCATGAGAAAAAGGATCCGGGAAAATGCCCGCAGGATCGCAAAATCTGCAAGAGATCTGGGATATACTTTCACCTGTGTATGTGATGAACCGAACCTCTCCCGGCCCGGCGGAAATTTTGAACTGGATTCCCATCCGGAAAATATTGCGGAATACCGCAAACGCATGAAAGCAAAATATGGGTCGATTGAAAATTTCAATAAGAAAATGGGGTCAAAATGGGCTTCCTTTGATGCCGTTATGCCCGTCCTTACTGCGGAGGCAAGAAAGACCGGGCGTTTCGGAGAATTTATTGAATGGAGAAATTTCAATACAGACCGGTGGTGCGAAGTCATCAAAGACCTTGCCGACGCCTCAAAAAGTATTGCCCCCCATGCCCGCTTTGCTTTGACCAACTCCTTTGGACAGGGGATCTATTCCGGAAATGATTACAGCAAACTTTTCAGAAATGCGGGGCTGGATTTTGCTCTGGAATATACTTCCGCAGTGTATCTCGGTAAAAATCCCATATACAATTTTGATGAACTGCTCCGTTCCTTCAATCCTGCCATGCCTGCATGGGGATCTGTCGGATATAATGTAAGTCCCGACCATATTACTTTCACGCCCTGGTGGTATGCAGCCCACCGTTACGGCGGTATGGGATGGTATGCTGTAACAAGCGGTCATTTCAATTTGATCGACCGGCCTTCTCTCGGACTGACAAAAGATGCTGTTCTTCTGGGAAAATCCATAGAAAACAGTAAATTGCAGAAGGGCTTGGGCAAACTTTTCATTACTTATCCCTGGGCGGAAAGAGATGTGGCAATTTACTATTCCCAGTCCAGTATGCAGACCGCCTTCCTGCTGGGGGAAGAAACCAGAAATGGTGTATTGGATCTGAACAGTCCTCTGTATAACTATTTCCACAGCCGTCAGGCGGTGCATTTCGGTCTGGAAGCACTGCTTTACCAGTATGATTTTATTCCCTATATGGATGTGGAAAAGGGTCTGCTTAAAAATTACAAGACATTGTTCATGCCTTCCATTATCTCCATGTCTGATAAGGAAGTAGATGCTGTAAAAGAGTTTATGGCAAAAGGCGGTAAGGTCATCGCCGACTTTGCCCCCGGAATGTATGATGAACTTGGAAATAAACGTTCCACTCCTCCTTTGCCCGGAGTCATGCTTACCGGAAAGATCTTTGACGAAAAAACGGTGGAAGGCAGACTTCTTATGCAGAAAATGCTTGCAAAAACCGCAAGCAGACCCATTCTGGAAAGTAAAGACATTGTTTCCACTCCCGGACGGGAAGTCATGCACTTTACCGATGGCGTCAACAGTGTCTTTGTCATCCTCCGCAACTTTACCCTCTCCAAAGATAATAAAACCCAGACCTTTACTTTCCCCGCAAAAGGTCATGTTTACAATCTGCGTACCGGAAAATATCTTGGTTTTACCGATAATGTCACCTGTGCCGTACCCAATGCCGACGCTGTGGTCTTTGGTGTCTATCCGGCAAAAGTTACAGCTCTTGATGTGAAAGTCCCTGCCCGGGTCAGGGCGGGAAAAGATCTTGCTGCAAAGATCTCTCTTGCAGTTAAAGGCGGTAAAACCGGAAAAAGAGTTTACCATGTGGAAGTCATCAATCCTTCCGGAAAAGCAAGATTCTTTATGAAACGCAATCTTGTTTCGGATAACGGTAAGGCGGATTTTGTGTTCCGTATGGCAGATAACGATCCGGAAGGGATCTGGACTCTGAAAGTTACCGATGTGCTTACTGCTGTTTCCACGGAGAAAAAGTTCACACTTGAAAAATAATCATTTTTATCCAGAGCAGTTTTAATGGAGAAAAAAATGTTGCTTACACAAATCGCTGCAAAAGCAGAAAAATACATTGACAGAAAGCGTCTTGAGTGTCATGCACAAGAGATCAATTCTTTTGAACACTTTTACCGGGCAAGGGATTTTGAGGCTTCTGCAAAGTATTGCGAAAAGATGCTTAAAGAGATGGGGTTTGAAGATGTGGAACGTTATCCCTTGAAAATGGACGGGATAACTGCCAATATGGACTGCATCATGCCCCAGGCATGGGATATTGAGGAAGGCTCATTCTGCAAGATCACAGATGAGGATA